>CAZXZF010000225.1:0-4766 GCA_964645095.1 uncultured Desulfocurvus sp.
GCCGAAGCATCCTCGACCTGGCCCAGACCGACGAAGCGCGCCAGACCATCAACGCCATGCTGGCGGACGCAACCGCAGACGCCCCGCAGGCGCCCCGCTCGGTCCTGCTGCGCCTGGACCGCCTCGCTGGCGGCGCGGCCGACCTCAAGGTGGACTGGCTCTGCCTGCGCGACGCCGAGGGCCGCGTCACGGGCTTTCTGGCCGCCGCCACGGACCTGACCGAGCTCAGGCAGTCCGAGGGCGAGCGCGAGGCCCAGCACCGCTTCACCACCGCCCTCATGGACGCCAATCCCACGCCCATCTTCGCCCGGGACAGGGAGCGCCGTTACACGCGGGTGAACCGGGCCTTCTGCGAATTCCTGGGCCGCGCGGAGCAGGACATCCTGGGACTGCGCCTGGAGGACGTCAGCACCTCGGGCCTCGCGGCGCGCATCGCCGACATGGACGCCCGGCTCTTCACCCACCGGGGGCAGCAGGTCTTCGAGGCCCAGGCCCCGGACAGCCAGGGCCGCCTGCGCGACATCCTCTTCGTGCGCTCCCTGTACTACGACGCCCAGGGCCAGCCCATGGGCATCGTGGGCACCATGACCGACATCACCGTGCGCAAGCAGACCGAGGCCGACCTGCGCGAGAGCCGCGAGAAGTACCGCGTCATGTTCGAGAACCTGCCCCTCGGCCTGGCCGTCACCGACACCATGGGCCGCTTCCTGGAGATCAACCGCGCGGTGGAGGAGCTCGTCGGATGCCCGCGCGAGCGGCTGCTCGGCGTGCCGCCCCTGGAGCGCGAATTCACCGTGCTGCACCTGGACGGAACGCCCCTGACCTTCGACGAATTCCCCAGCGTGCGCGCCACCAGGGAGCAGCGGGCGGTCCAGGAGGAACACATCGTCCGCCGGGCCGACGGGACCACCCGCTATGCCCAGGACACGGCCGCGCCCCTGCCCCTGCCAGGCTTCGGGGCCATGCTGGCGCTGACGGACATCACCGAGCGCAAGCGCCTGGAGCAGATCAGCCAGAGCCGCCTCACCGCGGTGACCAGCCCGCCGGGCGAAGCCCCGGACCTCGCCTTCACCGACCTCTTCAACCTGGAGGACATCCAGGCCGTGCAGGACGCCTTTGCCCTGGCCGTGGGCGTGGCCTCCATCATCACCACGCCCGAGGGCCAGCCCCTGACCCGGCCAAGCAACCCCTGCGCACTGTGCCAGCTCATCCAGAACTCCCCGGACGGGCATCTGGCCTGCGCGACCGCCACCAACGCCCTCATTGGACCAGATGCCAAGCCCGGACCGCACGTCTGCCCGTCAAGCGGCCTGTTCACCGGCGTGGCGCCCATACGCAGCGGCGACCGTGAAGACGACCACATCCTGGCCCACTGGTTCATCTGCCAGGTGCGCCCCGCCGGCTCCGATCTGGACGAGCTCGTGGCGGGCGCCGCAGCCTTCGGGCTCAACCCCGAGACGTACCGCGAGAGCATGGAGGCCGTGCCGGTCATGGACCGCAGCCGCTTCGAGGAAGTGAACACGGCGCTCAACCGCCTGGCCGAGCAGTTCTCCGAGCTGGCGCTGCGGAACATGCAGCAGGCGCGCTACATCGGCGAGCGCGCACGCGCCGAAGAGACCCTGGGCAGGGCCAAGGAGGCGGCCGAGGCCGGCAGCCTGGCCAAGAGCGAGTTCATGGCCAACGTCAGCCACGAGATCCGCACGCCCCTGCACGGGGTGCTCGGCATGCTCCAGCTCTTGCAGACCACGCCGCTGGACAACGACCAGGCCGACTACCTGGACAAGGCCGTGTACTCGGCGCGCAGCCTGCTCTCGGTCATCAACGACATCCTGGACTTCTCCAAGATCGAGTCCGGCACGCTTGAGCTGGCCCAGGAGGTCTTCGACCCGGCCCAGCTGGTGCGCTCCTGCGCGGCCGTTTTTGATGACCAGGCCCGGCGCAAGGGGCTCTCGCTTACGGTGCGCGTGGACCCGGACCTGCCGCAACGCCTCCTGGGCGATCCGGGGAAGATCCGCCAGATCCTGTTCAACCTGCTGGGCAACGCCGTGAAGTTCACCGACAAGGGCGGGGTGACCATCGACGTGGCCGGCCTGCCGCAGCCCGGAAGCAAAAGCGTGCTCCTCCTGACCGTCACCGACACCGGCGTCGGCATCCCCGAGCAGCGCCAGGCCGACGTGTTCGAGCCCTTCACCCAGGCCGACCCGGTGTTCACCAAGCGCTTCGCCGGCACGGGCCTGGGCCTGGCCATCGTGCGCAAGCTCACGGCCCTCATGGACGGCGGCATCACCCTGGAAAGCGCTCCGGGCCAGGGCACCAGCATCAGCCTGGCGCTGCGCCTGGGACAGGTCGGCCCGGCCGACCGGCCCGGCGCAACCGGCCTGGGACAGCACAAGGCCCTGCCCAGGCTGCGGCCCTTGCGCCTGCTGCTGGCCGAGGACAACCCCATCAGTCAGCTGGCCGCCAAAAGCTTCCTGCAACGCGCCGGGCACGAGGTGCGCACCGCGGCAAACGGCCTGGAAGCCCTGGCGCTTTTGGAGTCCGGAACCTTTGACGCCGTGCTCATGGACATCCAGATGCCCGAAATGGACGGCGTGGAGGCCACCCGGCGCATCCGCAGCCACACGGGCGGCCATTATGACCCGCACATCCCGATCATCGCGCTCACCGCCTACGCCCAGACGAGCGAGCACAAGGTCTTCCTCGAGGCGGGCATGGACGCGGCCATCTCCAAGCCCCTTGAGCTGGCGGAAATCCTCGAGGCCCTGAGCCGGGTGCTGCAAGCCCCAAGCTGAACCCGCGACGGATCAGGGGCGCTCCCCCCACCATTTCATGCAGCACTTTGACTTGAGTCATGGAACGGACGCGTGGCCGCTGCCAGGATGCGCACAGGGACGAGTCCTCCGTACCTCGTCACGGGGGCGCTGCCCCTGGACCCCGCCGGGGGAAATGATTTCCCCCGGACCCCCTCGTTTGGCGTCGAATGCCGGGGCGGTTCCCGCCCCGGCATTCGACGCGAACAAATGGGGAGTCCAGAGGGCCTCAGGCCCTTTGGCGGGGTGCAGGGGTGGAACCCCTGATTCTGCGCAGGGGCAGCGCCCCTGGCCGCACGGAGGCATATTCCTGCTGTTCACGAAACCAATGAGGCGCGCATGACCGTATTGATGCTCACCCTGGCCGTGCTGGGCCACCTGCTGCTGGCGGCGCACGCCCTGCGCCAGGGCCAGTGGGCGCTGTGCGCAGCGCTTACCGCCCTGCCGCTGCTGCTGTTGACCCGGCGCGGCGCGGCGCGGCTCATTGCCGCGTGTGCGCTGGTGCTGGGCGCGGTGCTTTGGGTGGACGCGGGTCTCGGCTTCGTGCGCCTGCGCCTGGCCTTGGGCCAGGACTGGCTGCGCCTGGCGCTGATCCTCTCCGCCGTGACGTTGTCAGGCCTGGGCGCCGGCCTGTGGCTGCTCGGCCGCCGCGCGCAGGAGATCTTCTGTCATGCCCGCGAGGTGGAGATCCCCCAGGCCGTGGCCTTTGTCCTCACCGCCTTGCTGCTCGTCATCGCGCGGGCCAAGGCCAGCGTGCCGCTGCTTTTGTCCGACCGCTTCCTGCCGGGCCCATTCCTTACAGGGGCCGGCTGGCTGGAGATCCTGGCGCTGGCGCTCTACGCGGCCTGGCTGGCTGGCGCGTTCGTCGACCCGGAGCGGCACAGGCGGCTGCGGCCCCGCGTCTGGGCGCTGTTCTCGGCGCTGTTCTTTGGCCAGCTGCTGCTCGGCCTGCTGGGCTTCCAGGATTTCCTCATGACCGGGCGGCTGCACCTGCCGGTGCCCGCGCTCATCGCCGCCGGGCCCATCTTCCGGGGTGGCGGGCTGTTCATGGCCGTCCTTTTTTCGGCCACGGTGCTCTTCGTGGGCCCGGCCTGGTGCAGCCACCTGTGCTACATCGGGGCCTGGGACGACGCCTGCTCGCGCCTGGGGCCGAACCGCCCGGAGCCGCTGTCCGCGCGCTGGACCTTTTGGGGCCGGGCCACGACGCTGGCCCTCACCTGCGGCCTGGCCCTGGCCCTGCGGCTGCTCGGCGCGGACGTGCTGACCGCTGTCTGGCTGGCCGCCGGGTTCGGGCTTGCGGGCGTGGGGGTGATGCTCATAGTCTCGCGACGCCTGGGCGCCATGGCCCACTGCACGGCCTTCTGCCCCATCGGGCTTGTCGGCAACCTTCTCGGGCGGCTCATGCCCTGGCGCGTGCGCATCGACCTCGACACCTGCACGCGCTGTAGGTCCTGCTCGCGCGCCTGCCGCTACTCGGCCCTCTCGGCCGCGGACATCGAGGCCGGCACCCCGGCGCTGCCCTGCACCCTCTGCGGCGACTGCATCGGGGCCTGCCCGCACGACTCCATGCACTACCACTGCCCCGGCCTGTCCGGCCCGGCCGCCCGCGCCGCGTTCCTGACGCTCATCGCCGTGCTCTCGGCGGTGTTTCTGGGCGTGGCGCGCCTCTAAGCGCCAGGGGCTCCGCCCCCGGCACCCCCGCCAAAGGGCATGCATGCCCTCTGGACTCCCCATAGGGCCTGGGCCGCAGTGGCCGGGGCGGAGGTCTCGGCTTGGCCTGGCCTGGCCCTGGCAATGCGTGCGGATTTTCGAGGGAGGACCCTCGAAAATCCGCACGCGGTTGGCCCTTTTTAGAGCGATTAAACAAAGGCTGGGAGAAGAGACTCTCCCATGACCTACCAAAGCCGAAAGGGCTGTTTCAGGTTCCTCCTGAAACAGCCCTTTCGGCGCAATGGG
>CAZXZF010000226.1:0-1340 GCA_964645095.1 uncultured Desulfocurvus sp.
CCCTGTCCGAGAGCCTGAACGTGTCCGAGGCCGAGATCGAGCAGATGGACCAGCGGCTCTCGCGCCAGGACATGAGCCTGGACATCTCCCTCGGCGACGACTCGGACACCACCCGGCTGGACTTTCTGCCCGCGCTGGGGCCGGGCATCGAGGAGATCTTGAGCTCCAACCAGATCTCCACGCTCTTGCTCGAAAACCTGAAGACCATCGTGCCGCACCTCTCGGACAAGGAGCAGGCCATCCTGAACGAGCGCCTGCTCTCGGACAGCCCGGTGACCCTGCGCGAGATCGGCGACCGCTTCGGCGTGACCCGCGAGCGCGTGCGCCAGATCGAGTCGCGCCTGCTGGAAAAGCTGAAGGAACATCTGTCCACGCGGGTGAAGGATTTTTCCGCCGACTGGATCGAGGGCGAGGAGTAGGGCATGGACGTGCGCATTCTGGAACTCAAGCGGCGCGCCCGCGATCTGGCAGTGTCCCGGGCGCAGTCGGCGTTTTCGCTGCAGTGCGCCGAGGAGCTGACCTACGCGCGCGATCTGTTCTTTGACCACCCGCTGGTGCTGCGCCTGCAGGGCGACGCCCTGGGCTTTCTGAACGAGGCCTGCGGCCTGGGCGTGGAGCACGCAAAGCGCGTGGCCATGGACGCCGCCGCCCTGATCCTGGCCGAGCCTTCGGGCCTGTCCACGGACGAGCGCCGCAGGCTGGCCGTGCTGGCCGAGATGGCCGGGCTCCTGCACGACGCCCTGCGCTACGAGGACAACCACGCCGAAAAGGGCGCGGACCTCTGCCTGCGCATCCTGCGCGGCTACGCCATCACCCCGGAGGAGCGGCTGTGGATCGCCGGGGCCGTGGCCGGGCACGAGGACGGCGGCCCGCAGCCCGCAGAGGCCACGGAGTCCGCCCGGCTGCTGGCCGGGGCCGTGCACGACGCCGATGTCTTCCGCTTCGGGCCGGATATTTTCGCCACCATCCTCTGGGAGTTGTGCGAGTGCGACGAGTGGCCCCTGGCCAAGATCGCCGCGACCTTCCCGGAGGGCGTGCGCCGCGCCAGGGCCCTTGAGGGCTGCTTCCGCACCGATGGCGGGCGGCTCTACGGGCCGCCGCTTCTGGCCGAGGGGCTGTCCCTGGCCGAGGAATACGAACGCATGCTGGGCCAGGCCTTGGCCGCAACCGTCGAGAACAACGCGTGAGGACAGAGCACATGCCCACGAGTCTTCCCGCAGCCCGCCCCTTGACTCTGCGCCCGGCCCTGGGGCTGGCGCTGATTCTGGCCCTGGGCCTGGCCTGCTCGGCCTGCGGCGCCGTGCGCCAGGCGTCTCCCAAGCCCGAACCCATGTCGCGCG
>CAZXZF010000226.1:1440-4761 GCA_964645095.1 uncultured Desulfocurvus sp.
TCGGCCTGCGGCGCCGTGCGCCAGGCGTCTCCCAAGCCCGAACCCATGTCGCGCGCGGCTTCGAGCACCTACGACTACCTGGAGTTCCAGGCCCTGTCCCAGGAGATGGCGCGCACCGGGGCGCTGTCGCGCACCTCGCCCGAGGCCTTTGCCCGCACCCTGGAGCTGCAGAAGGCTGCGGCCCAGGCCCTGGACCGGGTCATCGCCCGCGGCAGCGCGCCGACCTTGTTCATGGACAAGGCCTTTTTGTACTGGAACCCGGAGCAGGCCGGGGAAGCGAGAAAAATCCTGGAAGACGGCCTGCGCCAGTTCCCCGACGACTACAACCTGAACGCCGCCGTGGCCAACGCCTTTCTGCTGGAGAACAAGCTGACTGAGGCGGCTGCGGTCATCGACGCCTACCTGGCCAAGCACGACAATCTCATCCTGCGCGAGCGCCTGGGGCAGCTGTACATCGACACCGACCAGCCGGCCAAGGGGCTGGAGGTGCTGCGCAAAATTCCCCAGAAGAACCGCAGCAACGACGCCCAGTACCAGATGGCCCGGGGCGAGGCCCGCCTGGGCCACCGCAAGGCGGCCATCGAGACCCTGCGCAAGCTGACCAAGACCTCCCCGGACTACCTGGAGGCCTGGGTGGAGCTGGCCTTCCAGCAGGAGATGGAGAAGGATTACGCCTCGGCCCTGACCACCTACACCAAGATTCTGGCCCTGGGCGAGACCCGCGAGGACATCCGCCAGCGCATCGAGAACGGCGGCGGCGAGGGCCGTGAGGACATCCGCCTGCGCGTGGTCGGCCTGGAGCTCAAGCTGAACAACCCGGAAAAGGCCCTGACCGTGGCCCTGGAAGGGTCGGGCAGCAAGGCCTTCGTGCTCTCGGCCGCGCTTTTGTTCTTGAGCGAAAACTACACGGCCCAGGCCAGCACCCTGCTGGATGTGCTGGCCAGCACCCCGCCGGTGCCCGGCGAGTATTTCTTCTACAAGGCCGTCATCGCCCACGATGGCGAGAGCAACCCGGTCAAGGCCTTGCAGTTCCTCGACCTCGTGCCCCAGAGCGACGCGCACTACAGCCAGGCCCTGCAGTTCCGCATCCAGCTGCTCTACGGCCTGGGCCGCGAGAACGAGGCCGTGGAGCTCATGGAGCAGGGCAAGCGCCTGTTCCCCGGCCAGGCGCGCTTCCCGCTGCTGCAGGCGGGCTATCTCATGGAGAAGAAGCGCCTGCCCGAGGCGCGCGGGGTGCTGGAGACCGCGCTCAAGGCCCGGCCCGAGGACGAGGACCTGCTCTACCAGTACGGCGCGGTGCTGGACCGCCAGGGCGAGCGCAAGCCCGCCCTCTCGGTGATGCAGCGCATCGTGGACAAAAACCCGGAGCACGCCGACGCGCTGAACTACATCGGCTACACCCTGGTGGAGGAAAACCGCGACTTGGAGCGCGCGCTTTCGCTCATCAGAAAGGCCGACCGGCTCAAGCCGGGCAACGGCTACATCGTGGACTCCCTGGCCTGGGCCTACTACCGCCTGGGCAGGCTGGACGAGGCCTGGAAGCAGATACAGCGCGGCGTGGGCCTGGCCCAGGACGACCCCACCATGTGGGAGCACTATGGCGACATCGCCCGCGACGTGGGCCAGCGCGGCAAGGCCAAGAAGGGCTACAAGAACGCGCTCAAGCTGAAGCACGAGTCGCCCGAGCGCGTGCAGAAGAAGCTCAAGGGGTTGTGAGCGCGTGAACATGATGCGCAGAGTCCGTTTCCCGGCCAGGCTCCCTGCCCCGGCCCTTCTGCTGGCCCTCGTCCTGGTGGTATCGGCCTGCGCGCCCAAGATCGAGCTGCCGCGCTTTGACGACGCCGGGGCAAACCACGCGGCCTTCCGGGAGCGCTTCGTGGCTCCCCTGGTCAACGCCAGCGGGGTGGCCGTGCGCGCCAGCCTGCTCTATTCCACGCCAAGCCGCAGCAACCGCACCGACGTGCAGCTCTACGGCGACTATGCCCGGCCCCTGCGCCTGGACGTGCGCGCCGGGCTCGGCAGCATGGTCGCGCTCATGCGCGAGGACGGCGCAGGCCTGCTTGCCTACTACCCGGACAAAAAGGCCGCCTATGCGCACATGGACCCGGTTATCGGCGCGCAGCTCCTCGGCCTGCCCTTCCCGTTCTCCATGCGCGACCTGGCCCTGGTGCTCGCCGGCCACTTCGGCACCCTGGTGCCGGACACTGCCCCGCCAGCCATCCGCGCGCTGGCGGACGGCGGCTTTGCCTACAGCTACGCCAGCGGCCCGGTCAGGCTGTTGGTGGTGGACGCGCACGGCCGCCCGCAGCGCATGGAGGGCGAACTGTCCCGCTACTTCAAGACCCAGGCCGAGCGCGAGGGCGAGGTGGTCTCCGGCCCGCGCCAGTGGAGCCTGGTCTTCTCCGACTTCCCCGAGGACGACGGCGACCCTGAGGGCCCGGCCCGGGTGCTGACCTTAAGCCTGCCCAAGGGCGAGAGCGCCGTGCTGCGCGTCAAGGCCCTGGACGAGCGCGGCCAGCCGTGGCCGCTCAAGGCCTTGTCCCTGGTCCCGCCTTCGGATTCGAGATTCATGGCCTTGGACCGCCAGTCAACGCCTCCTCCGGGCGTCACCGATGTCGTGACCGGGGGCAGCGAGAACGAACACGGACAACCTCAGGGGAAAGCGCATGGATAACAACAACCAGGCACTGATTCCGGCCGTGGAGCCTCAGGACAAGCCCGGCCTTGTGGGCACGTTCGCCCTGGGCCTGCAGGTCTGGGGGCGGGAGATGCGGCGTATCCTGACGGGCCAGGCCAAGCGCCACGAGGTGCGCCAGCTGGAGGCCCGGCTGCGCGAGGAGATGGCCGTGCTGGCCCGGATGGATGGCTCCGGCCAGGCCACGCCCGGCCCGGAGCGCGACCTGTGCCTGAAGCAGATCGAGATGCTCAAGGCGGAGATCGCGCGGCTCCGGCGCGAGGAAGAGGCCACGGAACCCAGGTAACGGCTCAGATTATTGGCCGGGTGCTCAAGCCCGCTGGAGGTTGCCCCCATGATCAAGAAGACCATCCTTTTGGCCTCCGACCACGGGGGCTTCGCCCTCAAGGCGGTCCTGGCCCAGGCCCTGCGCAAGGTCGACTGCGTGGTGGAGGACCTGGGGCCGGACAGCACCGTTTCCTGCGACTATCCGGCCTATGCCGACAAGCTGTGCCAGCGCCAGCTGGACTCGGGCGAGGAGGGGCAGAACGGCATGGTTCTGGGCATCCTCATCTGCGGCACGGGACTGGGCATGAGCATGGCCGCCAACCGCCATCCGGGCATCCGCGCGGCCGTGTGCACCAACG
>CAZXZF010000227.1:0-4761 GCA_964645095.1 uncultured Desulfocurvus sp.
GTGGTGGACTTCGGCACGGCCACCACCTTTGACTGCGTGCAGGGGGGCGCCTACCTGGGCGGGCTCATCTGCCCCGGCGTGCTGTCCTCGGCCCGGGCCCTGGCCACGGGCACGGCCAAGCTGCCGCACATCACCCTCGAGATAGACCCGACGGAACTCGCGGGCAGCCTGCACATCGGGCGCAGCACGGCCGAGAGCCTGAACCAGGGGCTGCTCTTCGGCTTCGCGGCCATGGTCGAGGGCCTGGCCTGCCGCCTGGCCGCCACCCTTGGCGTGGCCCCCAATGATGCGCACCTGATGGCCACCGGCGGCTTTGCCAAGACCATCGCCGCGCTGTGCCCGGCCATCGACGAGGTGCGCGAGGACCTGCTCATGGACGGCCTGTTCCTGGCCTGGAAGTCGGCCCGGTGAAACGGAAAATGGAGCAGGATTGCATTTGAATCTGCCAAAGAAATGATGTACTGACCCCAATAGAGCATTGCGACGACAACTGAAGGTCACCGCCGCCACGGCCATAAAAGCCATGGGCACCAACGCCAGGGCCACCAACGAAGGAGAATACATGAGCACCATCATCGCTGTCTGGGCACGCGAAATTCTTGATTCGAGAGGCAATCCCACCGTCGAGGTCGAGGTCACGTACGAGTCCGGCGCCTCCGGCCGCGCGGCCGTGCCCTCCGGGGCCTCCACCGGCACCCGCGAGGCGCTGGAGCTGCGCGACGGCGACAAGAAACGCTACGGCGGCAAGGGCGTGTCCATCGCCGTGAACAACATCCGCGAGGAGATCGCCAACGCCATCGTGGGCATGGACGGCCTGAGGCAGGTGGCGCTGGACAATTCGCTCATCGACCTGGACGGCACGGACAACAAGGGCCGCCTGGGCGCAAACGCCATCCTGGGCGTGTCCATGGCCAACGCGCGCGCCGCGTGCAACTTCCTGGGCCTGCCGCTGTACCAGTACATCGGCGGCATCAACGCCAAGCTCTTGCCCGTGCCCATGATGAACATCATCAACGGCGGCGCGCACGCACCCAACAACCTGGACATCCAGGAGTTCATGATCATGCCGCTGGGCGCGGAGACCTTTGCCGATGCCCTGCGCATGGGCGCGGAGACCTTCCACCAGTTGAAATCCATCCTGGCCCAGGACGGGCACGTCACCAGCGTGGGCGACGAGGGCGGCTTCGCGCCGAACATGAAGAGCCACGCCGAGGCGCTGGAATACATCATCCGCGCCATCGAGGCCGCAGGCTACAACCCCGGCTACGAGATCGCGCTCGCCATGGACTGCGCCGCCAGCGAGTTCTTCGACAAGGACAAGGGCAAGTACAACCTGAAGGGCGAGGGCAAGATCCTGTCCAGCGCCGAGATCGTGGACTACTACGCGGACCTCGTGTCGCGCTTCCCCATCGTGTCCATCGAGGACGGCATGGCCGAGGGCGACTGGGACGGCTGGAACATCATGACCGACCGCATGGGCGGGGAGATCCAGATCGTGGGCGACGACGTCTTCGTCACCAACCCGGACATCCTGGCCGAGGGCATCGAGCGCGGCGTGGCCAACTCGATCCTGATCAAGCTGAACCAGATCGGCACCCTGACCGAGACGCTGGACACCATCGAGATGGCCAAGCAGGCGGCGTACACCACGGTGGTCTCCCACCGCTCGGGCGAGACCGAGGACGCCTTCATCTCGGACCTGGCCGTGGCCGTGAACGCCGGCCAGATCAAGACCGGGTCGCTCTGCCGCTCCGACCGGCTGGCCAAGTACAACCAGCTCCTGCGCATCGAGGAGGACCTGGAGGAAGAGGCCATCTACTACGGCCCGATCCTGGCCGAGAGCTGGTTCGCCACCGAGGCCGAGGAAGAGTAGCCGAAACGCTTTACGCGATTGTGAAACGAAAGCCCCTGCCGCAAGGCGGGGGCTTTTTTTGCGCCCCCAAGCCCCTCTCCGCAAGACCATCGCCCGGCTCCAGCCTGGAATATGCTGTTGCGCCGAGGAGACGGAACACGCGTGCCCTTTACATCCAGCGAAAAAGGGCGGATTATTCCACAATGGGCAGACAGCCTGCGGCACGCACACGAGGAGGCAGCCATGCGCTACGAGTCATCCTTCACGAAGATTGAGAACGAACTGGCGGCCAGCTTCCGCAACCGCATCAAGGGCGCCGAGGGCGCAGCCGCCGTGCAGCAGGTTTACGCCGAATTCGTCAAGGAGATGCTCTCCCGCATCACCGGCGCGGAGATCGTGCTGGACGAGGGCGACGTGCGGGTCGATGCCGCGGTCGAGGGCGGCGTTGTGCTCGGCATTGGCATCAGTCAGAACCCGGACTACGGCAAATTCCTGGAGCAGTCCGACCTGCTGGACATCCTGCGCCGCCAGGGGCAGCACGCAGCCAACAAGCTCACGCACCTGGGCAAGCACTCCGAACGCGACGAGGCCAAGCTCTTCCCCCGCAAGAACCGCCGGGGCTGAAGCGCGCGACGGGAAGCCGGCGACGGTTGCGAGACGGGGCCGACCTCCGCCCCCTTGACCTCCGCCGCTCTGCAACTTATGGGGAGCGCGAGGTGAAACCATGAAAAGCAGCTACCGCAAAAAACTGGAGAAGGCGTCCAATTTCCTGCGCGAGGTCTTTGACGACCTGGAGACCGAGGGCGCTGACGACTTCGACAACTTCGGCACGCGCCTGGAAGACCTGGCCGGCGAGATCGACGACCTTCTGGCCGAGGACGAGGCCAACGTGAAGGACGCTGACGACGACGACGGCTACGAGGTCGAGTAACCCGCCGCGTGCGCCCTGGCCGCCCCTTGCGGGCTGGCCGGGACGAAAGAGAAGGCCCCGCCGCAAGGTGAGGCCTTTTATATTAAAACATATTATGCTTTAAATAGGCCCTTTGCAATCCGACCAACGGCCCTGCATGCCACGGCGTCGAAGGTCCCTCCAACGAAGCCGCCAACAACGGGGACAACTTTTGTTAAGTTAATAATCCCTGTTTCGCCTGCTTTTGTAATAAGGCGGAAGCCTATTTTCTTGTTTATTTCAATAAGCGTTTTACCAGAAACCCGTGAGATCAATGACTCCGTCAACTTCCGCCCCATGCGTATTCCTGCGTCTTTTAGCACTTCCTTGCCAGCATCCCCCAACAGTGCCAACAATACCAAAGTTCTTACTCTGTCTTCGGAAAGATCATGCCCGTATATGCATGCGATGGCGCCCGCCATGCGCGCTTGTATAACCCAAGACGCACCGAAAGCTGCCGGTATTGCCGCAGGCATAGTTATGATCCCACCAAGACCTGTGATAAACCCACTAGTAAAGTTCTTCGTTGTTTCCCAATTAATTAATGAGTCAACTCTTTCATCATCATTTTCATATCCTTGATCAATTTTGTACTCTGCAGCTAGGTCAGACGCCTTTGAAAGTGGAGGGAGTCCGTTCAGAGCTTTTTGGGCAACCCAGTTTACGAGCTGAACAGCGCTAGAATCTTTGGATTTCGTAGTCATTAATCCTCCATTCATGTTCAACCTGCTGCAACAGCAAAAAAACTGCTTACGCGTATCAGCCTATTAAGAGTCGTCCCATCTCGCCGCATGACCGCATGCGGCAACATGCGACAACATATAACCTCAGTTATCGCACACTCGCAAGGCAAATGAATGGGAATAGCCCTTTGTTGCCGTGCCTCCTGCCTCCCCACATTTTCCCAGAAAAAACACCCCCCGTTGACACAAGTCAAAGATTCGGTGCAAGACTTGTCCTAAACCGGAGTTGCGTGAGCGGGAAACCGCCCCCCCCCCACCCACTGAAAAGGAGGGGGGAAACAGACACCCAACTTCCAACAGGAGGACAAGCCAATGTTTTGCAACCAGTGTGAACAGACCGCCAAAGGTACCGCCTGCACCGCGCTCGGCGTGTGCGGCAAGCAGCCCGACGTCGCCGCCCTGCAGGACCTGCTCATCTACGCCTGCCAGGGCCTGGCCTGCGTGGCCAACGCCGCCGCCCAAAACGGCGTGCAGGACAAGGACACCGACCTGTTCATCTACAAGGCCGTGTTCAGCACGCTGACCAACGTCAACTTCGACGCCGAGCGCTTCGTGCCGCTCATCCACAAGGCCGTGGAGCTGCGCACCTGCATGCAGGCCCGGCTGAACCCCCAGGGCGTCACCGCCTCCACCTGCGACGCCGCGCGCTTCACCCCGGCGGCTGATCTGGCCGGGCTGGTCAAGCAGGGCGAGGCCCATCCCCTCACCAACCTGGACCCCAACGCCGACATCGCCTCGCTCAAGCAGACCGTCATTTACGGCATCAAGGGCGTCGCCGCCTATGCCGACCACGCCGCCGTGCTCGGCCAGTACGACCCCAGCGTGGCCGCCTACATCTACGAGGGCCTGGCGAGCGCCCTGCGCACCGACCTCGACCTCGGCGCCTGGGTCGCCCTGGCCATGAAGTGCGGCACCGCCAACTTGCGCGCCATGGAGATCCTCGACGCGGGCAACACCGGCACGTACGGCCACCCGACCCCCACCGCCGTGCCCATCGGCCACCGCAAGGGCAAGGCCATCCTGGTCTCCGGCCACGACCTGAAGGACCTGGAAACGCTGCTCAAGCAGACGGACGGCAAGGGCATCGACATCTACACCCACGGCGAGATGCTGCCCACCCACGGCTACCCCAAGCTCAAGGCCTACAAGCACTTCTTCGGCCACTACGGCACGGCCTGGCAGAACCAGATCAAGGAATTCGCGGCCTTCCCCGGCGC
>CAZXZF010000228.1:0-4748 GCA_964645095.1 uncultured Desulfocurvus sp.
CGCCTCTGGGCGCCACGCTCATGATGTTCTCCTGCTCCAGGTTGATCATGACCCGAAGCTTGGAGTCGAAGTCGCGGATGCGCGTGACGTCCTTCTGGAGGCTGATGAGCTTCTGGCTTAAGTTGAGGAGCTGGGATTTTTGTTCGTGGGCTGATTTTTCGGTGAGGCTGAGGCTTTTTTCCAGGCTGCCGCTGAGGGCGAAGTTCTTGAGAAGGACGATGTTTCCAGCCACGAGCAAGGTCAGGGTGAGGCCAAGGGCCATGAGCATCCAGCCCTTGAGCTGGAGCTTTCGTGGTGTCCCGCGTTTCTCGCGGAAGATGACAATATGGAACCGTCCGAAAAACATTAATTATTCCAAATGGTTTGATTTTTTAGTGAAAAGAGCGCTTCGAGGGTGTACACCCTTTAGCCCATGATCAAGGGCCGGTCAAGTCTACGGCGTTTCGTTCCAGTTGATAGCGCCGCAGCGCGTTAAAGACGTTTTGGCTGATGCGCTTGTCCTTGCCGGTCTCAAGCTTGAGCCAGTCGTGGATCTCGGTCCGTCTGGTGTTTCCGCTGGAAGGGCAGTTGTTCTTCCAGATGGGCAGGTCCCACTGGCGCGCTGCGGCCTTCATGAAGGACTTTTCCAGAAACAGGGCCGGGCGGATGACCTTGAGCCTGCCCCCGAAGAAGTCCTCGCTGGCCGAGAGCCCGTCCACGCGGCCGTTTTGCACCACGTTCATGAAGAACGTCACCACCAGGTCGTCGGCATTGTGTCCAAAGGCCAAATGCGTGAGGTTGTAGTCACGGCAGAGAGCGAAGAGGCGTTTGCGCCGGAGCATGCTGCAATAAAAGCAGGGGGAGTTCTTGCGGTTTTCGCTCGTATGCGCCCTGGGGCCGAAGTCGCTCAGCTCGATGTGCGCGGCCAACCCCTCGGCCTGAACCCAGTCCACCAGCGGCCGGTGGCTGTCGGGGTCGAACCCCGGGTTCACGTGCAGCACCATGAGCTCCATGGAAAAGGGCACGATGGCCTTGCGGATGGTCAGGGTCTTGATGAGCGCAAAGCTGTCCACGCCGCCGGACACTGCAACGCCGATGCGTGCGCCCGGTCCGGCCATGGCGGTCTTTTGCATGAGCATGCCCACGCTGCTGACGCATTTTTTTTGTGCGTAGGTAAGTTTGCCGAATCCGGCCACGGTGTTATCCTCCTCAATCGCCTTGAGGGAGCAAAGGTTGGACCTGGCTGGTTTGTGCTTGACAGGCAAGCCGTGTGCCTATAGTTAATTTCGTTCTCGTTTCCTGTGCAGCTGCGGGGTTTTCCTCCCCGTCATCCTAAGGCTCTCAGGCCGCTCAATGGCAGAATGTTTGACGTGGGCGCTGTCCGATGCCTAACCTGGAAGGCCACCTTTGACGATGCGTTTATCCCGTTCCGGGGTGCTATTCCTGCTCGCGCTGGTCATGGCGCTGGCAGTCGGACTGTTCTTGAACACTCAGGAGCACCGGCTGGGGAGTGGCGTTTGGCCCAACTATACCCTGGACGCTTTGCAGTCCATAGAAATTTCCACGCGTGGCGAACGCTATACCCTTGTCAATGAGCCGTCCGGCTGGGCTGTGCGCAGCGAAGGCGCTGAGCCTGACGCCGTGCCAACCCCGGCGGACAAGGCCAGGATCGAGGCCCTGCTTGGGGCCATCTCCCACTACCGTCCCACCCAGAGTCTGGGCCAGGTGCCCGGCCCCGAACTGGCCGGGTACGGTTTCGCCGAACCCACAGTACGCGTCCTGCTGCGTCCTTCCACCCTGGGCCTGGGCGAAGTGCTCCTGACCTTTGGCCACGAGGCGCCCACCGGCGCGGCCGTGTATGCCCAGAGTTCGCTCTCTGCCGGGGTGGTGTTCCTGCTCGACGCCAGCATCCTGCACCAGATCGACAAGCCCTCGGAACATTATTTTGACTACCGCATGCTTGAACTGCCCGCGGACGATGCCCAGCGCCTGACCGTCACCGGCGCTTCGAGCATCCAATGGGAGCTTGAGCGCAAGGACGACACCTTTGTCTTTCTGCGCCCGGAGTCGCTCAAGGGTTCCTCGGTGTCCTCCTCCGAGGTCCGCCTTTTTTTGCATAATTTGTCAGCCCTCTGCGCCGATAGCATCCTGACCAAAAACGACCGGCAACCTGCGGGACGCCCCTCCTTCACCCTGGACATCCAAACGTCCAAGGCCACGGAGCCCCTGCGCCTGGAGGTCTTTCCCCAGGGCGAGACCGAACAGGTCTTTGGCCGTTCGACCCGCCACCCCGCAGGTTTCCTGCTGGAGCGTGACAAGGCCAGAACCCTGTTCCGGCTGGCCTTTGACATGCAGTGGCGAGGCGTCATCACCTATGATTCGGCCCGCGTCCAGAGCGCCAGAATCTACTCGGTCGTGGGCAACCAGACCCTTGTGGCGGAGAATTCCGCCTCAGGCTGGGAGGACCGTGATCATGGCCGCATGCTCGCCGGACTTGACTTGTCGCTGTGGCGACTTAAAGAGTTACGATTCGAAGCGGAGCCGGTGGCCAAACTGGGCTATCCGGCTGTGCAACGTCTGGCTTTGGATTTGTATACAAAGGATGCCAAGATATTGACTTCCTTTATATTCTATTCCGACCCAAGGCTTCCGCCTGACCAGTGCTGGCTCAAGGTCGGCGCTGAGGAGATGTTCTATCCCGTCGGCAACCAGATCATCGAGGAATTGCAAGGCTACCTGCCTTCACGTCCGATCCGGCCCCCAGGGGGATAACCCGGTAATGGCGCGTAGTTGTCCAAAGTTGTTCGTTCAAGGAGACATGCATGGCAAGAATTACTGTTGAAGATTGTCTGGCCAAGGTCGGCAACCGCTTTCTCATCGTCCAGATGGCCATCAAACGCGTGAAGCAGTATCGTGAAGGGTACCCCCCTCTGATCGAGTCGAACAACAAGGAAGCCGTCACCGCCCTGCGCGAGATCGCCCAGGGAAAGGTCCTGCCCGGAGGCTCCATCCCCGAGGCCGGAATCCACGCCCCTGGCGAAAAATAGTCAAAGCTCATGTCCAAACGTGATTTTTACGAAATCCTCGGAGTGCAGAAGAACGCCTCCGAAGATGAGCTCAAACGCGCGTATCGCAAGCTGGCCTTGGAGCATCATCCTGACCGCAATCAGGGGGATGCCGAGTCTGAGTCCAAGTTCAAGGAAGCTGCCGAGGCGTATGACGTGCTGCGCGACCCCGAGAAGCGCCGCCGCTACGACACCTTCGGCCACGAAGGTCTGAACGGCGGGGCCGGGGGCTTCAGTTCGTCCGAGGACATCTTCGGGGCCTTCAGCGACATCTTCGGCGAGGTCTTCGGCTTTGCTGGCGGCGCCCGCTCAGGGGGCCGTCGCGCGAGCGCCGGCATGGACCTGCGCTACAACCTGAACATCACCTTCCGGCAGGCCGCCAAGGGCGATGAGGTTGTGCTCAAGATCCCGGTCAGCGTGCCCTGCGAGTCCTGCAAGGGCAGCGGGGCCGAGCCCGGCACCGACATGAAGACCTGCGGCCAGTGCCGTGGCAGCGGCCACGTCCAGCAGGCCCAGGGCTTCTTCCGCATCTCCGTCACCTGCCCCAGTTGCCACGGCCGCGGCAAGATCATCAGCCAGTTCTGCGCCACCTGCCGGGGCGGCGGACAGACCAGCGAGGTGCGCGAACTCAAGGTGCGCATCCCGGCCGGTGTGGACGACGGCTCCCGTCTGCGTCTGCGCAACGAGGGCGAGCCCGGCGTCAATGGCGGGCCTCCGGGCGATCTTTACGTGGTCATGAGCGTGGAGCCGGACAAGACCTTTGAGCGCCAGGGCCAGAACCTGGTGCTGCACAGAAGCGTCAGCTTCGTTCAGGCCGCCCTGGGCGACAAGATCGAGGTGCCGACCCTGGATGAGCCCATCACCGTGGACATCCCCAAGGGCACCCAGGGCGGAGAGGTTTTCCAGCTGCGCGGACTGGGAATGCCGCACCCCGGCAGCAGCCGCAAGGGCGACCTGCTCATCGAGATCAAGGTGGAGACCCCGACCTCGCTTTCCTCCCGCCAGGAGGAGATCCTGCGCGAATTCGCTCGCCTGGAGGAAGAGAAGCCGCTCAAGAAGGCCAAGAACTTCTTCAAGAAGGCCAAAGACAAGGTCATGGGTGACTAGGGCCTGTTTCTAAAAGCGTCTTTTGCCCCCTGGACGTTGTCTGAAGGTCGGCGCGAGCCGATTTTGGTCCAGGGCTGTACCGCATGAGTACACCCCCTGGCCCCCAAATAGGCTCTCTCCTCGCCAGGGAACAAAATCCATCATTTGGAAACAGACCCTAGGAGGGTGTCATGAGCGGTGAGTTTTCGCATCTGGACGCTGATGGCCGGGCCCGCATGGTGGATGTCACGACCAAGGTCGTGAGCGTGCGCATCGCCCGTGTGCGCATCGAGGTGCTGCTGAACCAGGAAACCATGCGCCTGCTGGTGGCAAAGGCCCTGCCCAAGGGCGAGGTGCTCGGCACTGCGCGCATCGCGGGCATCCTGGCCGCCAAGCGCACCGCCGAGCTGATCCCGCTTTGCCACCCGCTGCCGCTGGACTTCGCGGACATCACCTTTGAGATCGACGAGCCGGGCGGACGTGTGCTCATCGAGGCCGAGTCGCGCACCAGCGCCAAGACCGGCGTGGAGATGGAGGCCCTGGTGGCCGCCCAGATCGCCGCGGCCACCATCTACGACATGTGCAAGGCCGTGCAGAAGGACATCCGCATCACCGACT
>CAZXZF010000229.1:0-4747 GCA_964645095.1 uncultured Desulfocurvus sp.
CGTGGTCTTCCCCTTCGGGTTCGAGTTCTTCGCCAGCTACGCCAGCGACATCCTGCTCTTCACGCCCAAGCTCGACGAGTACCTGGGCTTTGTGCTCAAGCTGCTCTTCGCCTTCGGCATCGTGTTCGAGCTGCCGCTGTTCATTTTCTTCCTGGCCCGGCTTGGCATCGTGAGCCACGTGGGCCTGCGCGCCAAGCGCAAGTACGCCATCCTCGGGGCCTTCATCGTGGCCGCGGCGCTGACCCCGCCGGACGCCATCAGCCAGACCATGATGGCCGTGCCTTTGTGCGTCCTGTATGAGGTGGGCATCTGGGGTGCGTACTTCTTCGGCAAAAAGAAGAAGCAGGACCCGGCGTCCGAGTCCGCGACGCCCCCTGGCGAGGCCGCTGCCTAGGGCCTGGGCAAAGCGCCCGGTGTGGCCAATGAGTTGTCGATGAGCCGCCGGGAAGCGGTTGACGAGCAGTCGGTGAGCCATCGGCGAGTCGGCGGGAGGCGCCCGGAAGGCCATCGGCGGGCAGGCCGGGCGCAGCGCGGAGGGCGTCGAAGGGCAGGAGAACTGCGGCCCGCGCCTTGACAACGCCCGCCGCCTCTGATCTTGGGTGGGAAGCGTCGCAGCCTTTTGACTTGCGTGGCGGCTAGTTGCGGCGCAAAGGAGTATCATCCGTGGCACAACGCGCGTCCAGCCTTTCGCGGACGACCAAGGAAACCGACATCCGGGTGGCCATCGCCCTGGATGGTACGGGTGCGTGCGACATCAACACCGGCCTCGGCTTTGCCGACCACATGCTGACCCTCATGGGCTTCTGGGCCGGGTTCGACCTCACGGTGTCCTGCAAGGGCGACCTGCACATCGACGCCCACCACAGCCTGGAGGATATCGGGTTGAGCCTGGGGCAGGCTATGGCCGAGGCCCTGGGCGACAAAACAGGCATTGCGCGGGTGGCCAGCGCGCGCGTGCCCATGGACGAGGCCCTGGCCTCGGTGGTCGTGGACCTCTCCGGCCGGCCCTATCTGGTCTACGCCGACGACCTGCTGCCCGCGCTCATCGCCGGGGAGGAAAAGGACGTCTGGCGCGAATTCTTCAAGTCCCTGGCGCAGCGGGCCGGGATGAACCTGCACATCCGCTATGAATACGGGAACAATGGCCACCATCTGCTGGAGGCCGCCTTCAAGGCCCTGGGCCTGGCGCTGCGCCAGGCTGTCCAGGTCTGCCGCGCAGGCGCGCCGAGCACCAAGGGGAGCGTAGACTGATGCAACAGCGCACCATCCTGAATGTTTTTATCGTCCTCTGCGTCCTGGCGCTCGCGTCCATGGCGGGGTGCGCACCCAAGCCCATCACGGCGCAGCCAAGGCCGCTGGGCAACATCGCCGTGGCCGCCTTCACCGCTCCCAAGTACAACTGGGAGCTTCTGGCCGGATACCTGCCCGAGGAGGGCAAGGGCGTGAAGCCGGAGATTCTGACCAGGCTGGACGCCAGCCTGGACCAGTCCCTGCGCAGCCACGGGGTCAGGGTCGCGGCCACGCCTGCGGCCACGCGCCAGTGCCAGGAGATCGTGGTCTTCGAGCGCGCGGGCAAGTCCCGCGAGTCGGCCTGGGCCTATTGGCTGAACGTGGGCAAGTGCCTGCCCGCGGACTTCATCCTGGTGCCCCAGGTGCTGGGTTGGAGGGAGCTTGAGGGCGGCGGCAACCCGGCCTCGGTCATCATCGACCTGTTTCTGCTGGACGTGAAGGCCGAGCGCGTGGTCAACCGCTACCATTTCGACGAGACCCAGAAGGCGCTCTCGGACAACCTGCTGGACATGGGCAAGTTCGTGCGCCGGGGCGGCGAGTGGGTCGCGGCTGATGTGCTGGCCAAGGAAGGCATCGAGGCGGGCCTGCGGGAGATGGGGTTGTGATCCTGTTCCCGGCCGTGGACATCAAGGACGGCCGCTGCGTGCGCCTGGAGCAGGGCCGCGCCGACGCCGTCACGGTGTTTGGCGAGGACCCGGCAGCCAGCGCCATGCACTGGGTGGCCCTGGGCGCAGAGTTCCTGCACATCGTGGACCTGGACGGGGCCTTCAGCGGGCTGCCGCGCAACTTCGAGCTGGTGAAGCGCATCTGCGCCGAGGCCAGGATTCCGGTGCAGCTGGGCGGCGGCGTGCGCGACCTGGCCACGGCCAAGGCCTATGTCGAGGCCGGGGTGGCCAGGCTGATCATCGGCACCATCGCCCTGGAGCAGCCGGAGCTCTTCGCCGAAATCTGCGCCGCGCTGCCGGGAAAGGTCGGCGTGAGCCTGGACGCCGTGGACGGACGGCTCAAGAGCCGGGGCTGGGTGACGGACGCGGGCCTGAGCGTGGCCGACGTGCTGCCGCGCATCGAGGCTGCGGGTGCTGCGTTCATCATCTACACGGACATCAACCGCGACGGCATGCAGACCGGGGTGAACATCCCGGCGCTCACGGCCCTGTGCGAGGCGACCTCGCTGCCCGTTGTGGCCGCCGGCGGCGTGACCAACCTGCAGGACCTGAAGAACCTCGCGCCGCTGTGCGCCAAGGGTTTGCAGGGGGCCATCACCGGCCGGGCCATCTACGCGGGCACGCTGAACTTCATCGACGGCCTGGCCTTCACCAAGGAGCTGCGGGCGGCGTAGGCAGTTTTTGTCTGAACGAGCTGTGGAAAAACCAAGGGGGCCGTGAGGCCCCCTTTTTCGTTATCCGGCAGGATTTCCGCTGTCCGGTAAGGAACTACAGCTTCAGGGACTCCCAGGGCCGCACGTCCGCTTCCACCCGCACGAACAGCCCCTCGTCCCGCGCCTTTTCCATGTCGTAGTGCGTCTGCAGGTTCAGCCACAGGTCCGGGCTGGTGCCGAAGAACCGCGCCAGCCGCGCCGCCGTGTCCAGGCTGATGGCCCGGCGGCCATGCACGATGTCATGCACGCGCTGCATGGGCACGCGGATGGCCAGGGCCAGCCTGCTCTGCGATATGCCCATGGGCTGCAGGAACTCCTCCAGCAGTATCTCGCCGGGGTGGATCGGGGGCAGAATCTTCTCGCTCATTGTCTCAACTCCTAGTGGTAGTCCACGATTTCCACATCAAAGGCGTCCGACCCGTCCCAGAGGAAGCATATCCGCCACTGGTCGTTGATGCGGAGGCTCCAGGCCCCATCGCGGTCCCCGCGCAGGCGCTCCAGGCGGTTGCCCGGCGGCAGGCGCAGTTCCTCCACGGTCTTGGCCGCGTTCAGCAGCAGAAGCTTGCGCAGGGCGGACCTCAAGATGTCAGGAGCCAGCCGCCGGGCCGATTCGCGCAGGAACAGCCGTTCCGTCTCCGCACACTTGAAGGTCTTGATCATGTCTAGCGTATATATGCCAAGCGTGTACATGTCAAGCGTGTGGGACGACCCTCTGTACTTTGCCGCCGACCCCCGCGAATTGTCCCTTGACACACCCCCCTGCTGTGGACAACATGCGCACCCGGTGGGGAAAACCCTGCCGCACGAGACACGAATTCGCCGGGGCGGGCTTTCGTCCGGGCAGGGGAGTTTCGCCTATGATTGCCTGGATCGAGGCCCAACGGGCCGGGCTCATCAACAAAAAGAACATCACCAACAACGTCCTCTCCGGCTTCGTGGTCGGGGTGGTGGCCATCCCCCTGGCCATGGCCTTTGCCATCGCCTCCGGGGCCAAGCCCGAGCAGGGCCTCTACACCACCATCGTCGCCGGCATCATCGTCTCCGTCTTCGGCGGTTGCCGCCTGCAGGTGGCCGGGCCCACCGGCGCCTTCATCGTCATCCTGGCGGCCATCACCGCAAAGTTCGGCATCAGCGGCCTGCAGATCGCCACCCTCATGGCCGGAATCATCCTGGTGAGCTTTGGCGTGGCCAAGCTGGGCGGGGTGATCAAGTTCATCCCCCGGCCCGTCACCGTGGGTTTCACCAGCGGCATCGCGATCATCATCTGGGTGGGCCAATGGCGGGACTTCTTCGGCCTGCCCAAGGCCGCGGGCGAGCACTTCCACGAGAAATTTCTGGCCTTGGCCGGGTCCTTCGGCCAGTTGCACCTCGCCACGACCCTGCTCTCGGTCCTGGCCCTGGTCATCCTCATTTTGAGCCCCAAGGTGTTCAAGCGCATCCCCTCGCCCCTGGTTTCCATGGTGGTGGTCACGGTGGTGCAGAGCGTCTTCCAGTTCCCGGGCGTGGCCACCATCGGCACGGCCTTTGGCGGCATCCCCAGCACCCTGCCCATGCCCAGCCTGCCCGAGGTGCACTGGAACACGCTTTTGCCGCTCATCGGCCCGGCCTTCACCATCGCCTTTTTGGGCTCCATCGAGTCCCTGCTCTCGGCCGTGGTGGCCGACGGCATGGCAGGCACCCGGCACAACTCCAACCAGGAGCTCATCGGCCAGGGCATCGCCAACATTTTGTGCCCGTTCTTCGGCGGCTTTGCGGCCACCGGGGCCATCGCCCGCACCGCCACGAACATCAAGAACGGCGCCACCAGCCCGCTCTCCGGCGTGGTGCACGGCCTTGTGGTGGTGCTGACCATCGTCCTTTTGGCGCCCCTGGCCTCCAACATCCCGCTGTGCTCCATGGCGGCCATCCTGTTCGTGGTGGCCTACAACATGTGCGAGGCCCGGCACTTCATGGACCTGGTGCGCACCGCGCCCAAGGCCGACATCGCGATCCTGATCATGACCTTTCTGCTCACCGTGTTCGCCGACCTCGTGGTGGCGGTGAACATCGGCGTGGGCCTGGCCTCGCTCATCTTCATGG
>CAZXZF010000230.1:0-4727 GCA_964645095.1 uncultured Desulfocurvus sp.
GCGCCGCCCACCAGGCTGTCGCTGCCGGCCCCGCCGTCCAGGGTGTCCGCGCCCGCGTTGCCGATTATGGTGTCATTGCCCGCTCCGCCGGTGACGGAGAAGACGCCGCCCGCCAGGTCGCCGGAGCCGTCGAAGGTCAGGGTGCTCCCGGCCAGGAGCGCTGCCCCGTTGATGGTGATGCGGCCGCCGATGTCGGCCCAGTCGCCTGCGGTATACGTGGCCGGGAAGATGATGGAGGTTGTGGCGTTGCCCAGGACCACGGTCTCCACACCGAGCACGGTGTTCAGGTCACCCGTGCCGTTGCCGTTGTCCGTGAAGGTGAGGGTGTCGTTGCCGGTGCCGCCCTGGATGGTGTCCAGGCCGTCGGCGTTGTTCAGGGTGGTGCCCATGTTGATGCTGTCATCGCCGACCCCGCCGTCGATGAAGGCCACGCTGGCCACTGTCTCATCAATGGTGTCGTTGCCGACGCCGCCCGTGAGGCTGTCCGCGCCGCCTGCGCCCACCAGGGTGTCGTTGCCCGCGGCGCCGGAGAGGGTGTCCGCCCCGAGCCCGCCCGTAAGCCTGTCGTTGCCCGAGCCGCCGGAGAGGTAGACCGCCGCGCCACCGCCCGCGAGGGTGTCGCTGCCTGCACCGCCGAGAATGATGTACGAGCCGCCCGCAGTGTCGCCGGAGCCGTCGAAATCCAGGGTATTGAGATCGGTGAGGGCTCTTGCGTCGATGGTGATCGTGCCGCCGATGGCTGCCCAGTCGGCCACTGTGTAAGTGCTCGGAAACGTGAGGGTGGTGGTGACGTCACCCAGTGTCACGGTCTCAACACCGCGAACGTTGTCCAGTGCGTGGGTGTCGCCGTTCGTGGTGAAGGTCAGGGTGTCGTCGCCCAGGCCGCCGTCAATGGTGTCGGCCGAGGTGAGGGTCAAGCCCATGACCATGGTGTCGTTTCCGGCCCCGCCGCTTATGCTGGCAACGCTGGCCACGGTCTGATCAATGCGGTCGGCCCCGTCGCCGCCGATGAGGGTGTTGTCGCCCGCTCCGCCGATGAGGGTGTCGTCGCCCGCGCCGCCGACGAGGCTGTCGTTTCCGGCCCCGCCGATGATGCTGTCGTTTCCGGCCCCGCCGATGATGGTGTCGGCGTCGGCTCCGCCGGTGATGATGAACTTACCATCCGCGGCACCAGCGGAGCCGTCAAAGGTCAGGGTATGCCCAAGGGCGAGTGCAGTGGCGTCGATGGTGAGCGTGCCGCCGATGTCGGCCCAGTCGGCTGCGGTGTAGGTGGACGGAAAGCGGATGTTGGTGGTGGCGTCGCCCAGGACGATGGTCTCCACTTGCCTGACAGCGTCGAGGTCGTTGGTTCCGGCGCCGTTGTCCGTGAAGTAGAGGGTGTCCGAGCCTTCGCCGCCCTTGATGGTGTCCACTCCGTCGATTTCATTGAGCGTCGTGCCCATCACGATGCTGTCGTCACCCTTGCCGCCATCGATGTAGACCTTCCCGCTGGCGGACTCCTCAATGTAGTCGTTGCCGCCCCTGCCTTCGATGTAGTCGTTTCCGCCCATGCCGTAGAGCATATCGTTACCTGAGCCGACAGAGAGGTCCAGATGAACGTCGCCATCGCCCCCGCGGATGTAATTGCTGCCGTCTGTGCCGTAGATGATATCGCCATGAGCGCTGCAGAGGACATTGACGATTTCAGGGCCCACCTTGTAGACGTGGGTCGGGTCCAGGTCAACATAGTGATTGGCGCTGGTCTCGTAGTACCCCGGCAAGGCGGAAAGATCCGCATACATGGATTCATGGTAACCTGTGAGGTCCAAGGTCGTGTTGATGGGGACCATAATCTCATTGTTGGTGGACTGCTTGATGCTGAAAATATCCAGCGACAGGGCCGAGAGCGTGACCTTGATCGAGGCACCTTCGCCGAAGATCAGGCTCGACAGGGTCTGGGAATGCTCTGCGAGATAGGCGTTGGCTCCCAACGAAAGCGTGGCAAAAACGATCTTGCCCCCGGTATCAAGCGAGGCCCTGGCCACGTCCGCCAGGATCTGGGCCTGGTGGGCGGCAAAGGCGTCAGCCTCGGCCTTGGTCGCTGCTGTCGCTGCGGCCTTGGCCTCAAGGGCGGCCTTGGCCGCAGCCTCCGCCGCAACCTTGACCCTCGGGTCAAGGTTGGCCAGGGCGGCGGTGTCGTTCTTGGCCACGGCCTCTGCCGCAGCCTTGACCAGGACATCGACTGCGGCCTTGGCCTGCGCTGCCGCCTCGGCCTTGGCCTGCGCTTCCGCAGAGGCTCTGGCCGCGTTGGCGTTGGCGGCCTGGGCGCCTTGCCCCTGGGTGCTGCCAGAGCTGCTCTGGCCGGTGGTCTGGGTGGTGGTGAGCGTGTCCGTTGGCGCGCCCCCAGCCATGCCCGCTGGCGTGAGCGCCTGGAAATACTTGAACTCCTGCGGCGTCATGACCAGGATCGGGCCTGCGCCGAACTTGTTTATGTCGACCTTCACGCCGGACTGGGAGAGCACCTGGAACGCGCCGCCGCCCAAGGGCTGCACAATGACGGGCTTGCCGTCGAAAACCATGACCAGGTGGCTTTCCCGCTCGTCGCCCTGGCCCATGGGGGGGATGGTGTGCGCAGTCTCGGTGCCGCGGATGCCGATGGTGGCCAGGGGGCTTTGGACCTTGAAGCTCTCCGGGTTCTGCTTGACGATTTCACCAGTGACCGTGCGGAAGGTGCCCTGGGCCAGCTTGAACAGGGCCTGGCCCGAGCCCTTGGACGCGTCGTAGACGTATTGGTCCAGGCTCACCTTGGAGCCTTCACCCACATTGAGGACAGTCTTGTCGAGGAACTGGATGGAGCCGGCCGAGGCTTTGGCCGTAGTGATGATGTCACCCTTGTACACCGGGCTGCCGGAAGAGAGCTTACGCGCCCCCTCTTCTCCCAGGGCCGTCATCTGGCCCTGGACGGTTCTTGCGGAGCCGATTTCCTGTGCCATGGATCACCCCATCGGGGAAAAGCAGATAAACATGTGCACGGCGAGTAGAGGCGAGAAGCCGCCAGGGCATACTGGCGGGTGCACTTCAGTAGCTTAAATGTTATACATCAAGACGCACGCCGTCAAGGGATATTTCCATAAAGATACAATCTGTCGCATCCGGTTGATTTCAAACCACATGAACAGAGGCTCTCCCCAAGCACCTCCCGCGCAGGGCGGCCCAGCGGTTGAGCCTCCCCTGCTGGGCGTATCAACCGGAAGCTGGGATTCTGCCCACCTCCTGTTTGGGTCCAGGCATAAGGCAAGCCTCCGGTTGACCTGTCCGGCGTATCCGGTCCGGCTCTTCAGTTGGAGTTCCCAGCCAGGCAGGATGGGATATGGCCAGAAACGGAGGGACATCAGCTTGCCTCCCTTCTCACACCCTGTGCAGACATTAACCAGAAGTTGAGGATTCCTGTCAAGAAGAAGCGGCTTTTGACAACAAAGCCGTTCAAGGACGCTCCGAAAAGTGGGCGCCCGTCTTTAGCTCCCCTGCACTGCGAACCGACACTGCAGATCTCCCCGGAAGGTCGTATTTGGGAAGTGCAGGCACAAAGCATGACCAACGCCTTCAATATTTTCATCTCAGCATTCTGGGATGACAGATATGAACCCGTTGATTCAACACCATCCGGATCACCCAGAAAGGTTCTTGGGGCGCGGCGAAAAACGTAACCATCTGTTTTTGCTGCACTCGTATTCCAGGCAGTATTTCTGTCGGTCTGAACCGGATACTGCGCCACGCGTATAACAATGACTCGTGCCCCCTGCTGTGACCGCTCACGAAGAAGACCAGCGGACTTGAAAGCTGAAGCCATATAATATTTATAAATTCTCTCCATTCCGAGTTGACTCCGGTCTGAAGCCAAACATATGCCGTCCACACTAATGTTATACATACTTCGCGACGTGGCCGCTTTGCTCAAATTACGTCAAACACCCGGAGGTCACATGCGCGATACCAAGCGCCACATTGAAAATGACTTTCAACTGCAATATTAAAGAGTTCTTGATCTGCACAAGGGTTCATGTATGTAGGGTTTGGACTGCAGGCCACCCTGGCATGTTATTTCTCACACCAGGGTGTATGACTGCATCCCCTGCCTGGAACAGTCTGCTTTCCAACTCGCAACCCGGAGCTACGCATGAGTGTGCCTACATGAAATCAAAGCTCGTTATCCTCTCCCTGACTATCGCCCTGGCCGCATCGCTGGCCGCCGTCTATTGCCTCGCAGACGATGCCTTCGAACGCTGTGAGCGCCATGGGGAATCAAAAAATGACGACCACGAGCGCAAGGGCGAGAAGCATGGCGAAAATGGCAGCACGCCAACCGCAGCCGATGGCGCCTATGCCGCAGCCTGCGGGAGCTGCCACTGGGCCTATGCCCCGCAGCTGCTCCCGAAGAAATCATGGGAAA
This sequence comes from uncultured Desulfocurvus sp., assembly GCA_964645095.1. Lineage (GTDB taxonomy): Bacteria > Desulfobacterota > Desulfovibrionia > Desulfovibrionales > Desulfovibrionaceae > Humidesulfovibrio. The sequence goes on from CAZXZF010000230.1 coordinate 4,430, forward strand.
ACACGCTCGCGTCCCTTGGCGACCATTTCGGGAGCGAGGTCGCGCTTTCAGAACAGCAGAAAAAGACCGTGTCCAGCCACCTGCTTTCAGGCGCGGCGGATGTTTCCTCGTCAGAGCTTGGCCGGAAGGTGGCGCGCAGCCTGGGCGGGGCGGCACCCGCCAGAATCACTGAGGTGCCCTACCTCCAGAAGGAACACCGCGAACTCGCGCCGGAAGTCTTGGCCAGGAAAGGCGTGGGCGGGCTGGCGAACTGCATCGCCTGCCATCCCGGAGCGGCGAGCCTGGATTTTGAAGATGA
>CAZXZF010000231.1:0-4721 GCA_964645095.1 uncultured Desulfocurvus sp.
GCCGACCTGGTTGTTGAAATTCTTGTGGTTCTTGGCCACGCTCATGGTTGCTGCCAGGGTCTGGGCCAGGAGCTCCTTGACCGTGGTCTTGCCCGCGGTCCCGGTGACGGCCACCACCTTCGCGGCGGTCATGTCGCGCCAGGCGCGGGCGAGGCGGCCCAGGGCCTTGAGCGTGTCGTCCACCAGGAGGACCGGGCAGGAGACCCCTGGCAGGGCGCGTTCGGCCACGATGGCTGCGGCTCCGGCCTGGGCCACCTGGCTGGCGAACTCGTGGGCGTCGAAGCGCTCGCCCTTGAGGCAGACGAACAGGTCGCCGGGGCTGACCTCGCGGGAGTCCGTGCGCACGGCGGTGACCATGCGGGAACCTTCCGGTCTTTCTCTTTCGGGCAGTCCTGTGCTGGTCAGGCTGCGGGCGATGGCGTCCAGCGTCATGTTCATGGCCTGACCCCGCCATGCACTTCGCGGATGGCGCGGCCCACGGCCTCGGCATCGGAGAAGGGCTGCTTGACGTCGCCGATCTGCTGGTAGCTCTCGTGACCCTTGCCCGCCACAAGCAGGGCGTCGCCGGGGCGCATGAGGCTGATGGCCTGGCACAGGGCCTTGTAGCGGTCCGGCTCCTCGATGACCGTGAGGCCGGAGGGGCCGTTCTGCAGGCCGGGGCGCACATCGGCCATGATGGCCAGCGGGTCCTCGTGGCGCGGGTTGTCGCTTGTCAGCACGGCCACGTCCGAGAGACCGGCCACGGCCCGGCCCATGAGCGGGCGCTTGGTGCGGTCGCGGTCGCCGCCGCAGCCGAACACGGTGAGCACGCGGGAGAAATCAAGGGCGCGCAGGGCGTTGAGCACGTTTTGGAGCGCGTCCGGGGTGTGCGCGTAGTCCACAAAGATGTCCAGGCCCTGGTCGTTGGGCACGCGCTCCAGGCGGCCGGGCACGCCGGTGAAGGGCGCGAGCGCCTGCATGTCGCCGGGGTTAAGGCCCAGGCCCAGCCCCACGGCCTGGGCGGCCATGAGGTTGGAGGCGTTGTGCGCGCCCACCAGCCCGGAATCAAGGCTCCAGCACTTGCCCTCGAACTCCATGCGCAGGGACACGCCCTGGCCGGTGCAGGAGGTCATGGCGCCGCGCAGCATGCGGTTGCCCGGAACCGAAGCGCCCTTCAGGGTGAAGCCCACGGCGTCCGGCAGTTCGGAGAGCAGGCGCAGGCCGTACGGGTCGTCGGCGTTGGCGGCCTTGAACTTGTCGGCCCTGGGAAAGCTGGTGAACAGAAGCTTCTTGGCCTGGTAGTAGTCTTCGAAGTCGCCGTGGTAGTCCAGGTGGTCCTGGGTCAGGTTGATGAGCACGGCCGCGTCGAACTCCAGGCCGGCCACGCGCTTCTGGTGCAGGGCGTGGGAGCTGGTCTCCATGACCACGGTGTCCACGCCGTCTGAGGACATCTGGGCGAAGAGCTCGTGCAGCCGCCAGCAGCCCGGGGTGGTCAGGTTGGCCTCGATGCTGGTGCCGGGCCAGCGGTAGCTCACGGTGCCCAGCACGCCGACCTTGCGTCCGGCGGCGGCGAGCAGGCCCTCCAGCAGATAGGTGATGGTGGTCTTGCCGTTGGTGCCGGTGACGGCCACCACCTGCATGGCCTGCTTGTGGGTGCGGAAATATTTGGCGGCCAGCTGGCCCAGGGCGTCCGGCACGTCCACGACGGTCATGAGCTTGACCCTTTCGCTCTGCGGGAGGAGCACGCCCGGCCCGGCCACGATCCAGGCCGCGCCCCTTGCCAGGGCCTGGGCCAGGAAGGCGTCGCTCTTTTCGGCCGCCGCAGGCATGAGGGCAAAGACCTCGCCCGGGCGCACGTCGCGGGAGTCCGTGCGGACCATGAGCCCACGGCGCACCAGGGTCAGCAGTTCGTTCCAGCGTGCCTTGCGTGCGGCGGGCATTACTTGGCCCCCTCGTGCAGCCAGAGGACGAAGCCGCCTTCCTTGCTGCTGCTTTTGGCCTCGGGCCAGGCTTCGCCCGGCAGCGGCTTCTGGTTCGAGATGATCATGCCCGAGCCCTTGAGGGTGGGCACGATGCCGCGCTTGCCCAGGACCTCCAGCGCCCGGCGCACGGGCAGGCCGGAGAGGTCGGGCACATTGGCCCCGGCCAGGGCCGAGGGCGCGCGGGTGGCCTTCTCCTGCATGGACGACTCCGAGGGCTCGGTCTGGGGAGCGGCCTTGGCCTCGGGCAGGCGGTTATAGTACGACAGGGTCTTGATGGCGATCTCGCGCACGGCCGGGGCGCAGACGATGCCGCCCAGGGCCACGGGCGAGGGCTCGTCCACGATGGCCATGATGAGATACTCGGGCTTGTCGCCGGGGAACAGGCCCACGAAGGAGGCCACGTTGCCCTCGCCGTAGCCCTTGCCCGTGGCCGCAGCCTTCTGCGCGGTGCCGGTCTTGCCCGCCACCACCACGCCGGGGATGCGCGCCAGCTTGCCGGTGCCGTCTTCCTCCACCACCTCGCGCATCATGGACAGCACTGTCTCGGCGGTCTGCTCGCTGAACACGCGCTCGGGCTGGGGCGGGGGCGGCGCGGCCGGGTCGAGGATGAGCTTGAGGGGCCTGGGCAGGCCCTTGTTGGCCAGGACCAGATAGGCCCGGGCCATCTGCAGGCCGGTGACGCCGACGCCCTGGCCAAAGGAGATGGTGGCCAGGTCGAACTCGCCCCACTCCTTGGGCTGGCGCAACAGGCCGGGCGATTCGGAGGGGATGTCCAGGCCGGAGCGTTCGCCGAAGCCCAGCTTGCGCAGGGCGCTGTAGTAGGGCTGCGCGCCCAGGGCCAGGCCGATCTTGGCCGTGCCGATGTTGCTTGAGTAGCGCAGGATGCGGTTGGCCGAGAGCCAGTGGTAGGAGTGGGTGTCGCGGATGGTTTTGCCGCGCAGGACCCACTTGCCGTTCTCGCAGTCGAAGATCTTGTTCTGGTCGATGACCTTCTGCTCCAGGGCGGCGGCGAAGACGAAGGGCTTCATGGTCGAGCCCGGCTCGAACATGTCGAGTGCTGCGCGGAAGCGGCGCGCCGAGGGCTTGGACAGGCTCGCGGCGTTGGGATTCAGGAAGGGAAAGTGGGCCAGGGCCAGGATCTCGCCGCTGTCGACCTTGACCACCAGGGCCATGCCGGAGCGGCCGTTGTACCTGGTCACGGCATCGGCCAGGGCCTGCTCGGCGGCGTCCTGGATCACGGTGTCCAGCGTCAGGCGCACGTCGGCCCCGCGGATGTCCATCTCGCGGCCCTGGTCGTCCAGGTACAGCCTGCGTCCCGTGGCGTCGCGCTGGACCACGTACTTGGCCTGGCGTCCGGCCATGCGCTCCTCGAAATGCTTTTCCATGCCCTCCAGCCCCACGCCGTCCACGCCGACAAAGCCGAGCACCTGCCCGGCGGAGTGGTGGTTGGGGAACATGCGGCGGTATTCGCTGGTCAAAAACACGCCCGGGAGCTTTTCGGCCTCCAGGGCCTGGGCCTCGCGGTCGCCGATCTGCCGCTTGATCCAGACAAAGCCCTTCTTCGAGGCCAGATCATGCTCGATGTTCTTTTTGGGAACATCCAGGATCTGGGCCAGGACCTGGGCGGTCTGGGCGGCGTTGACGACCTTGATGGGCGAAACGTACACGGACTTGCTCTCCACGCTGGTGGCCAATATGGAGCCGTTTCTGTCGTAGATGCGGCCCCGTTCTCCCAATTCAAACCCGGTTGCCAGGCTCTGCTTCTCCGCACCTTTCTTGAGTTCCGGCCCGAGGTAGAGCTGGACGTAAGCGGCCCGGCCCCAGAGCGTGGCCCAAATCCCGGCGAAGAGCAGCCCCACCAGCAAGAGCTTGAGCTTGCCGGAATCCGTCTTGGCCCTGGTCGGTGCTCCCTCCCGGCTGCGTGACACGCGCTTCGCCATGGCTGCCCCCGGCCGTCTACTTTCCCTGATCCTGCCCGGCCATCAGGCGCATCTGTCCAGGCCCCACAGGCCCAAGCCCGTATGTGGCCGCCAGGCGCTTGAGACGGTACGGCGAGATCAGGTTGTTGCGCTCCAGTTCGAGTTTGGAGGCCAGCGCGGTGCGGTTGCTCAGCTCCTTCTCCATCTTGTTCAGGTCGTAGGCCAGATCCATGCGCTCGATGTTCAGCCAGACCGAGGACAGGCTCAAGAGCAGCACGCTGCCGATGGCGAAGAAATAGGCCAGGATCGAACCCTTGAGGGCGCTCATGGCCGACCCCCGGCCGCAGGCGGCCCCAGGCGCTCGGCCACGCGCAGCTTGGCGCTGCGGCTGCGCGGGTTGCGGTCCATCTCAAGCTGCGTCGGCAACTGGGGCTTCTTGGTCAGGATGCGCGCAAGCGGGGTGCGGTCGCAGGTGCAGATCTGCTGCTCAAGGGGACAGCGGCAGCCCTTGGCCCAATGGCGGAAGGCCTCCTTCACTTCGCGGTCTTCCGCAGAGTGGAAGGAGATGACGGCCAGCCGGGCTCCGGGGTTCAGATACTGCACGATGCGCTCCAGAAAATCTTTGATTTCGCCGATTTCGTTGTTCACGGCCATGCGCAGGGCCATGAAAGTGCGCGTGGCCGGGTGATTGCGGGCCTCGCGGCGGCGGTCGGGGGGATACGCCTTGGCCACGATCTCCGCAAGCCTTGACGTGGTCGAAATTTCTTCCTGCTCGCGTATGCGCACGATGGCCCTGGCGATTTTTCCGCCCAGGGGCTCGTCGCCCAGGTCGCGGATGATG
>CAZXZF010000232.1:0-1417 GCA_964645095.1 uncultured Desulfocurvus sp.
TCTGGTCGGGGCGACATGATTTGAACATGCGACATCCTGCTCCCAAAGCAGGCGCGCTACCGAGCTGCGCTACGCCCCGATTGTCTTGAGTGCACTCCCCTACGGGAATTCCGCCGCAGTATCAAGGCGCCAGCTCCTCCGCCGGCCTGGCGGCCAGGGCCGAAGCCTCACGACCGGGCGCTCACGGTTAATCGGCAACGGGCTGGCTGCCGGTCCACCTGGCCAGCGCGCAGGCCTCGTCCACCAGCATCACCGGGATGCCGCCGCGCACGGGGTAGACCACGGCGCAGGCCGCGCAAAAAAGCCCGTCCTGGGCGGGCAGCAGCGTCAGGCCACCCAGGCATTTGGGGCAGGCCAGCAGGCGCAAGAGTTCCGTATTCAGGGCCATGAATATCCTCCAGAAGCATTCTGCCCGAAGCATACCCGAGCACGGGCCCAGGCACAAGTTGGGAATACCCCTCGCGCCCGCCCTTGACGCCAGCGCCGGAAACGTGTCTATCCTGCAAGCGTTGGATCGCCCTTTCGCCCCGGCTGATGCCTCCTGGCAGCCAGACCTGGGAGCAAACCCCGACCGGAGCGCAACCGTGCAGCCACGCATCGACCTGCATACCCATTCCACCGCCTCGGACGGGACCCTCAGCCCTGCGGAGCTCATGCGCGCGGCCAGCGCAGCCGGTTTGTCGGCCATCGCCCTCACCGACCACGACACCCTGGCGGGCCTGCCCGAGGCCCGGGCCGAGGCCGAGAGCCTCGGCCTCGAGCTGGTGCCAGGCTGCGAGCTGTCCCTGGAATACGCCGGGCTGCCCACGCACATGCTGGCCCTGTTCGTGGGAGATCCTGCCGGGGCCGTGGCCGGTGAACTGGACCGGGTCCAGCTGGCGCGCAGCCGCCGCAACGAGCGCATGGTCGAGAAGCTGCGCACCGTGGGCGTGCACCTGCACATGGAGGACGTGGCCCGGCACGCAAGCGGGGTGGTGGGCCGCCCGCACATCGCCCAGGCCATGCTGGCCGCCGGGGTGGTCAAGACCTTTGACGAGGCCTTCGGGCGCTTCCTGGGCAAGGGCGGCCTGGCCCACATCCCCAAGGAGAAGCTCGCCCCCGGGCAGGCCATCGACGCCGTGCACGCCGACGGCGGCCTGGCCATCCTGGCCCACCCCTGCCTGCTCTCCATGCAGCCGCGCCACCTGGAGGCCATCCTCCGGGACTTGAAGGAGCTGGGCCTGGACGGGGTGGAGGTGTACTACACCGAACATTCCCAGCGCTACACCAGCGAGGTGGCGCGCCTGGCCGAGTCCTTAAGCCTGCTCAAGAGCGGCGGCTCGGATTTCCACGGGGCCGTGAAGCCCGGCGTGCGCCTGGGCCGTGGCCGGGGCGGGCTGTTCGTGCCGGGCAGCGTGCTCGACGAGATGAAGGCCGC
>CAZXZF010000232.1:1517-4715 GCA_964645095.1 uncultured Desulfocurvus sp.
CGAACCGGCGGCCGAACCGGCCAAGCCCGCGAAACAGCCCGCCCCGGACAAGCCGGAGACCGGCCGGCGCATCGAGCACCTGCCGGGCGTGCACCTGGACGTCAATATCGGCGGCCCGCTGACCCTGCATTTCCCCTCCCTGGGCAAGAAGTACGAGGCCAGGGTGGTGGGCCTCGAACCCTATTCCTTTCTCATCGTCCTGGGCCGGCTGCCCCAGGATGTTCTGGCCCAGGTCGCCGGAGGCCTCAGCATGCTGGCCCAGCATGCTGCGCGCGGCATGGTCTTCGGCTTCCGCACCCAGATCCTGAACCGCATCACCAACCCCGCCTCGCTTCTGTTCCTGGCCTTCCCGGAGAGCGTGGACCGCATCGTGTTGCGCCACGACGCGCGCGTGAGCGTCAACCTGCCCGGCACCCTGAACGGCAAATACGGCGAGCAGAAGGTCATGGTCCAGGACATGACCCTCACGGGCTGCCAGTTCACGGCCAAGGCCGACCTGAGGTCGCCCCTGCGCGGGGCCCAGGTGGGCGACCGCCTCGTCCTGAACTGCGAGATGGGCTGCAGCCTGCCCCTCGTCGTGCCCGTCGAGCTGCGCCGCGTGGTCTCTGAGAAGACCCTGCTGCATATGGGCGCGCAGTTCGCGGACGTGTCCCCTGAGACTTCGGAGCAACTGCAGGGCTACATCGGCGGCCTGCTGGAGTTCCAGGCCCACTAGCCTTGCGCTCCCAAAGGCAAAAACGCCGCCAGGAGCATCCCCCTGGCGGCGTTTCTTTTGCGGCCTTGCGGGCCTGTTTCCGAAGGACGCTTTTGGAGGCAGGCCCTTACAGCCCGCGCTTGTGGATCCAGCGCAGCAGCGCATACCCGAGCACGCAGAACCAGGGGATGAGCACCCAGCGGTGCTGGCCCATGAGCTGCGGCAGGGTCACCTGGCCGTAGTCGCCCCAGGTCAGCACCGTGGTCTTGAGCAGGGGGTAGGCCTCGGCGAAGACCGCAGCGCCCGCCAGCATCCCGGCGATGCCCGCCAGAGCGTCCACGCGGCCCTCGCCCAGGGCCCCGCCGGAGGTGCCCGGACAGTAGCCCAAGAGCCCCCAGCCCGCGCCGAAGATCAGCCCGCCGAGCACCGTGCCGCCCAGGATCAGCGGCTTGACGGCCAGCTTGGCCAGCCCCAGGTCCACCAGGATATACACGCCCACCATGCCCACCAGGATGGTGGTCAGCATGAACTTGACGATGGTCATGTCTTGCAGGAGCAGCGCGCCCAGCTGGCGGTCGTAGCGGATGACCTCCGAGCGTTGCAGCAGGATGCCGAAGAGCACGCCGGTGACGAGTCCGAAGATGAGGTCCATGCGCTACCTCCCCACGCTTGCGCTGCCGCTGCCGGCAGCCTTGCCGTAGAGCAGACGGGCCACGATGATCCCGCCGATGAAGAAACAGATGAGCGCCACATACCCGCTCGCAGCCAGCTGAAGCGACCCGCTCAGCCCATGACCGCTGGGTCAGCCATCCGCCAGGCGCGCCCCGAACATGGCCACCGCGCCGCCAAGAAAGGCCACGCCGAAGCGTTGGGCCACCGAAGGCCCGAAGCGCGCGGCAAAACGGTCCGGCACGGCCTGGACGCGGAAGGTGCCGCTGGCGACCGACGCCGCGCAGGAGCCCAGCGCGATGCCGACCACGAACATCCACTGCCAGTCGACCTTGGGCTGCTCCTTCTTGAAGTAGGGCATGCTGGCCACGCGCTCGGCGGCCACGGTCTGCTCCACCATGCCCGCAGCGCGGACAAAGGTCGTGGAGGCGCCGAAATACTTCCCGGTGATCCACACCGAGAGCACCAGCAAGAGGCCGGCCAGCGCCCCCGCGATGTACGGGTTCCATGGTTTTCCGCGTGTGCTTCCAGTCATGTGAAATCCTCCTGCCACAGTATGCATACGGGATGGGGGTATGCACATAATACGTAATCCCGCGCGCCCGTCAAGCCCGGCGCGCAGAGCGCGCCTCCGCTGGTGTTATACATATATTCGCCCCCTGGCCGCTTGCCTTTTCCCGGAAACACGGGCAAAAAATAAGTATCTTTCGCAGAACCTTTCAACCGCACTCCCCCCGAGGTCGCCATGCCCGCCAAGAAAGCCGCCCCGACCACCGCCAAGGCCAAGGCTGCGCCCAAGGCCAAGCCCGCCTCCGCCCCTGCCGCGCCCGAAGCGGGCTGCAGCCCCGTGGAGACCCTGAAAGAGGACATCCGCAAGCACATGTTCGCCTTCCTCGGCAAGGACATCACCCGCGCGGGCCTGCACGACTACTTCAAGGCCGTGGCCTACACCATGCGCGAGCGCATGGCCGAGCACTGGATCAAGACCCAGCGCTCCTACTACGACAAAAGCTCCAAGCGCGTGTACTACCTCTCGCTGGAGTTCCTCGTGGGCCGCTCGCTCAAGAACAACGTGCTCTGCCTGGGCATCGAGGACCAGGTGCGCGAGGCGCTCACCGGCCTGGGCCAGGACTACGAGGAGATCAGCGAGGTCGAGTGGGACGCGGGCCTGGGCAACGGCGGCCTGGGCCGCCTGGCCTCCTGCTACCTCGACTCCATGGCCACCCTGAACATCCCCGGCTACGGCTACGGCATCCGCTACGAGTACGGCATCTTCCACCAGAGCATCCAGGACGGCTGGCAGGTGGAGCGCCCGGACAACTGGCTGCGCTTCGGCAACCCCTGGGAGTATGACCGCTCCGGCTACCTCTTCCCGGTCCAGTTCGGCGGGAAGGTCAATGCCTACACCGACGACCAGGGCCGCCTGCGCCACGTCTGGGAGGGCGGCAGCAAGGTCATGGCCATGGCCTACGACATGATGGTGCCCGGCTTCGAGAACGGCAACGTCATCAACATGCGCCTGTGGAGCGCCAAGTCCAGCCGCGACTTCGACCTGGAGTTCTTCAACTCCGGAGCCTACCTCAAGGCCATCGAGGACAAGGCCAAGAGCGAGAACATCTCCAAGGTGCTCTACCCCACGGACTCCTTCGTGGAGGGCCAGGAGCTGCGGCTCAAGCAGCAGTACTTCTTCGTGGCCGCCACCTTCCACGACATCACGCGGCGCCACATGAAGCACCACCAGGGCTTCGACGAGCTGCCGGACCTCGTGGCCGTGCAGCTGAACGACACCCACCCGGCCATCGCCATCGCCGAGCTCATGCGCATCCTGGTGGACG
>CAZXZF010000233.1:0-4681 GCA_964645095.1 uncultured Desulfocurvus sp.
CGCGCTCGGCCAGGCGCTGCTTGATCTCGCCGTCCTTGATGTAGTGCGTGAGCTCAAGGCCGTCCACGGTGCCGCAGTCGATCTCGCAGATGGTCACGTCCTGCACCACGTCCACCAGGCGGCGGGTGAGGTAGCCGGAGTTGGCCGTCTTGAGCGCGGTGTCGGCCAGGCCCTTGCGGGCGCCGTGGGTGGAGATGAAGTACTGCAGAACCGAGAGGCCTTCGCGGAAGCTCGCCGTGATGGGCGTCTCGATGATCTCGCCGGAGGGCTTGGCCATCAGGCCGCGCATGCCGGCCAGCTGGCGCATCTGGTCCTGGTTGCCTCGAGCGCCGGAGGTGGCCATCATGTAGATGGGGTTGAAGCTGGCGTTGACCTCGGCGTCGCCGGTGCGCGCGTCGATGACCGTGTCCTTGCTGATCTCCTCCATCATTTCCAGGGAGACCTCGTTGGTGGTCTTGGTCCACACGTCAACGACCTTGTTGTACTTTTCCGTGCGGGTGATGATGCCCTCGCGGTACTGGACCTCGATGTCCTCGACCTCCTGCTGGGCGCTCGCAAGCAGCTTGGGCTTGTTGTCCGGGATCTTCAGGTCCTTCACGCCGATGGTCACGCCGGCCTTGGTGGCGTACTCATACCCCAGGCTCTTCAGGCGGTCGCAGAGGATGACCGTGGCCTTGGTGCCCGCTGTGCGGTAGGCCATGGCCACGAGCCGGCCGATGTTCTTCTTGTTCAGCACCAGGTTGACGTTCTCGAACCCGAGCTTCTCGGGCAGGAGCTCGCCTGCGATGATGCGGCCGCAGGTGGTTTCGACAAGGGACCCGGCCACACGGCACTTGATGCGGGCGTGCAGCCCCAGGTGCCCGGAGTTGTGGGCGGCGATGACCTCCCAGGCCTCGGTGAAGATCATGCCCTCGCCCTTCTCGAAGCTGCGCGCCGTGGTCAGGTAGTACAGGCCAAGCACGATGTCCTGGCTGGGGTTGATGACCGGGGAGCCGTTGGCGGGCGAGAGGATGTTGTTCGAGCTCATCATGAGCACGCGGCACTCGATCTGCGCCTCGACGGAGAGGGGAACGTGGACAGCCATCTGGTCGCCGTCAAAGTCCGCGTTGTACGCCGCGCAGACCAGCGGGTGCAGCTGGATGGCCTTGCCCTCGATCAGAAGCGGCTCAAAGGCCTGGATGCCCAGGCGGTGCAGGGTGGGCGCGCGGTTGAGCAGGATGGGGTACTCGCGGACCACGTCCTCGAGGATGTCCCACACCACCAGGTCCTCGCGCTCGACCATCTTCTTGGCGCTCTTGATGGTCGTGGCGATCTCGCGCTTCTCAAGCTCGGAGTAGATGAAGGGCTTGAACAGCTCCAGCGCCATCTTCTTGGGCAGGCCGCACTGGTGCAGCTTCAGGTTCGGGCCGACCACGATGACCGAACGGCCGGAGTAGTCGACGCGCTTGCCGAGCAGGTTCTGGCGGAAGCGGCCCTGCTTGCCCTTGATCATGTCGGACAAAGACTTCAGCGGCCTGCCGTTGGTGCCGGTGATGGCGCGGCCACGGCGTCCGTTGTCGAACAGGGCGTCCACGGCCTCCTGGAGCATGCGCTTCTCGTTGCGGATGATGATGTCCGGCGCGCCGAGTTCCAAGAGCCGCTTCAGGCGGTTGTTGCGGTTGATGACCCGGCGGTACAGGTCGTTCAGGTCGCTCGTGGCGAAGCGGCCGCCGTCCAGCGGGACGAGCGGGCGCAGCTCGGGCGGAATGACCGGCACCACTTCCATGACCATCCACTCGGGCTTGTTGCCGGAGTCGATGAAGGCCTCAACGATCTTGAGGCGCTTGGTGATCTTCTTCTTCTTGGTCTGGGAGCGCGTGGTGGCGCTCTCTTCGCGCAGGGTGGCGCGCAGCTCCTCCAGGTTGATGGCCTCGAGCAGCTTGCGGATGGTCTCCGCGCCCATGCCCACCTCAACCACGTCCTCGCCGTAGTGGTCGATGACCTGGAGGTACTGGTCTTCGCCCAGCACCTGCAGCTTCTTCAGGCTGGTGTCGCCCGGATCGAGCACGATGTAGGAGTCGAAGTAGAGCACCTTCTCCAGGTCGGCCATGGTGATGTCGAGCAGGGTGCCGATCTTGGAGGGCAGGGTCTTGAGAAACCAGATGTGCGCAACGGGCGCGGCCAGCTCGATGTGGCCCATGCGCTCGCGGCGGACCTTCGAGGCGATGACCTCGACGCCGCACTTCTCGCAGACGATGCCGCGGTGCTTCATGCGCTTGTACTTGCCGCAATTGCACTCGTAGTCCTTCACCGGGCCGAAGATCTTGGCGCAGAAAAGGCCATCGCGCTCCGGCTTGAAGGTGCGGTAGTTGATGGTCTCAGGCTTTTTGACCTCACCGAAGCTCCATTCGCGGATCTTCTCGGGGGAGGCTATGGAAATCTGGATCGCCTTCAGGTTGCGACCGGAGACGCCCAGATTCGTGGCTCCACGCATGGTGAACAGTTCGTCCAAGCTCATGGATTTTCCTCGTAAGTTTGACAGTTCCCTATGAACCCGCAAGTGCGGGTCAGCCCACCAATGGTCGGGGTGCTCCCCGTCCTACTGCCTTCTGGCGGGCCTCTTCTTCTCGTCCTGGATCAGGTTCACATCCAGGCCCAGGGACATCAACTCCTTGATGAGCACGTTGAAGGACTCGGGCAGGCCGGCCTCCAGGAAGTTGTCGCCCTTGACTATCTTCTCGTACATCTTGACACGGCCGGCGACGTCATCGCTCTTGACCGTGAGGAACTCCTGGAGCAGGTACGCTGCGCCGTAGGCCTCAAGCGCCCAGACTTCCATTTCGCCAAAACGCTGGCCGCCGAACTGGGCCTTGCCGCCCAGCGGCTGCTGGGTGACCAGGGAGTATGGGCCGGTGGAACGGGCGTGGATCTTCTCGTCGACCAGGTGGTGCAACTTCAGCATGTACATGACGCCCACGGTGACGCGGCTGTGGAAGGTCTCGCCGGAGCGGCCGTCGTACAGGGTGATCTTGCCGTCATCGGGCAAGCTGGCGCGTTCAAGCCAGCCCCAGATCTCCTCTTCGCTCGCGCCGTCGAAGACCGGGGTCTTGGTGATGATGCCGTGCTTCAGGTTCTTCACGGCGAGTGTCAGCTCCTCGTCGTCCAGGCCCTTGATGAGGTCCACGGTCTCCTTGGCGGAGAAGACCTCATTGAGCTCCTTGCGCACCTGCTTCATGGCCTCGCCGGACTCGATGAGCGCGTTCATCTGAGCGCCCAGTTCGCGTGCGGCCCAGCCCAGGTGGGTCTCCATGATCTGGCCGATGTTCATGCGCGAAGGCACGCCCAGCGGGTTCAGCACGATGTCCATGGGCGTGCCGTCGGCAAAGAAGGGCATGTCCTCTTCGGGCAGGATGCAGGACACGACGCCCTTGTTGCCGTGGCGTCCGGCCATCTTGTCGCCCACGGAGAGCTTGCGCTTCACCGCGACGTAGACCTTGGCCATCTTGATCACGCCCGGGGGCAGATCGTCGCCCTCGGTGACCTTCTCGCGCTTCACGTCGTACACGGTCTTGATGAATTTCACCTGGCGCTCGTAGTCGCCCAGGATCTGCTTGATCGCCTCATTGACGTCCTTGGAGGAGAACAATCCGGCCAGCTTCTTGAGCGGCAGGTCGTCCAGGACCTCGCGGGTCAGCGGACGGTCGGACTCGATGAGCACCTCGCCCTTCTTCTTGCCCATGAGGGGCTGGGCGATCTGCTTCATCTCGGCCACTTCCCACACGCGCTCGCGCACGTTGTCGGTCAGCGCGGCGATGTGCTTGATCTCCTTCATGTCGAAGGCGGCCAGGGCCGACTGCTCGATGGCCAGGGTGCGCTCGTCCTTCTCGCCGCTTCTGCGGTTGAAGACCTTGACGTCGACCACGGTGCCCTCGATTCCAGGCGGAACCTTGAGGCTGGTGTTCTTCACGTCGCGCGCCTTGTCGCCGAAGATGGCTCTGAGCAGCTTCTCTTCCGGGGTCAGCTGGGTCTCGCCCTTGGGCGTGATCTTGCCCACCAGGATGTCGTCGGGCACGACCTTGGCTCCGAGACGGATAATGCCGCAGTCGTCGAGGTTTCTGAGCATCTCCTCGCTGACGTTCGGGATGTCGCGGGTGATTTCCTCGGGTCCGAGCTTGGTGTCCCGGGCCACGACCTCAAACTCCTCGATGTGCACGGAGGTGTAGACGTCCTCCTTGACCACGCGTTCGGAGATGAGGATGGAGTCTTCGTAGTTGTAACCGCACCAGGGCATGAAGGCCACCAGCAGGTTCTTGCCCAGGGCCAGCTCGCCGTTCTTGATGCCCGGGCCGTCGGCCATGACATCGCCCTTCTTGACCCTTTGCCCGACCTTGACGCAGGGGCGCTGGCCGAAGCAGGAGTTCTGGTTGCTCTTGTGCCACTTCTGCAGCTCGTAGTGCATGGCGCCGCCGGTGTTCGGATTCACCGCGTCGTCGTAGTTGACGATGAGGCGCTCGGCATCGGCGAAGTGCACCACGCCGTCGGCCCTGGCCAGGATGCAGGCTCCGGAGTCACGGGCCACAACGCCTTCCATGCCGGTGCCCACGAGGGGCACCTCGCTCTTCAAAAGCGGCACGGCCTGGCGCTGCATGTTCGAGCCCATGAGGGCGCGGTTGGCGTCGTCGTGCTCCAGGAAGGGAATGAG
>CAZXZF010000234.1:0-4678 GCA_964645095.1 uncultured Desulfocurvus sp.
TCTGCGTGGACGGCTTCATCTCCACGGCGGCCTGCGTGGCGGCCTGGAAACTGTGTCCGGCCACGGCGGACTACACCGTGCTGGCCCACGTCTCGGCCGAGCCGGGCCACAAGCTGGCCGTGGAGAAGATGGGCAAGGCCCCGCTGCTCGACCTGGGCCTGCGCCTGGGCGAGGGCACGGGCGCGGCCATCGCCATGTTCCTGCTGCGCTCGGCTGCGGCCATCTACAACGACATGGCCTCCTTTGCCTCGGCCGGGGTCAGCACGGCCCCGGAATAAGCGCACCAGCCTTGAGAAGGCGCAACGCCCGCTCCGGCCCAACACATTGGGTGGCCGGAGCGGGCGTTTTACGTCGCGCGCGCGGGGGCAAGGGCTTGGGCCTGTTTCCAAAAGATGGATTTTGGTTCCCTGGCGAGGAAAGAGGCGGTTTTGGGCCGGGGAGAGTACTCTTACGGTACAGCCCTGACCCAAAATCGCCTCAGGACCATGCCCAGGGGGCAAAAGACACTTCTAGAAACAGGCCCTACCTCTTGCCGCAGACCACGGCGAGCACCTTCTCCAGCACCTCGTTCTCCGTGATGCATGTGGTGTCCACCACCACGGCGCCCTCGGCCGGCTTCAGGGGCGCGATGCTGCGGGTGCGGTCCTGGTGGTCGCGCAGGGTGATTGCGGCGAGAACTTCAGCCAGGGGGGCGGGCTTGCCCTGGGCCTCGAGCTGGCGGCAGCGCCTGCGCGCGCGCTCCTCGGGCTCGGCGTCGAGGAAGAACTTGAACTGCGCGTTGGGGAAGACCACGCTGCCCATGTCGCGGCCCTCGGCCACCAGCGAGGTGGTCTGGCCAAGGAAGATCTGGGCCATCTTCATGTAGGCGCGCACCGAGGGCACCACGGCCAGCTGCGAGGCCCAGAGCCCGGTCTGCTCGGTGCGGATGTCGCCGGGCAGGGGCTGGCCGTTGAGCAGAAGCTCGGTGTCCTTGCCGCTGCCGCGCAGGGTGAACTCGAAGTCGCCCAGCTTCTGCTGCAGGATGCCCTGGGTCCAGTCCCAGGCGCCCTCGCCCAGGGTGTAGGCTGCGGCGCGGAACATGGCCCCGGTGTCCAGAAAGGCGATGCCCAGCTCCCCGGCCAGGCGCGAGGCGATGGAGCTTTTGCCCACTCCGGCGGGTCCGTCCAGGGTGACGATGAGAGGCGTGGCAAGAGGGGCGCTAGGCATTGAGGATCTCCTCGAGGGCCTTCAGGAAGGCCTCGGTTTCCGGGCCTGTGCCCACATTGACGCGGATGTTGCCCGGCAGGCCGAAGCTCTTCAGGTGGCGCACGATGACGCCGCGCTTGAGCAGCTCCTCGCAGACCACGCCAGCCGACAGGGGCGGGCGGAACATGACGAAATTGGCCTGGGAGGGCCAGATGGTGCACTGCAGCTCCGGCAGGCGCTTCAGGAGCAGTTCGCGGCCCTTGAAGACCACCTCGAGCGTTGCGCTGTAGAAGGCGTCGTCATCCAGGGCGGCGATGCCCGCCTCCTCGGCCAGAAGATTCACGCTGAAGGGCGGGCGCGCGCGGCGCACGTGCTCGGCCAGCCACACGGGCATGACCCCGTAGCCCAGGCGCAGCCCGGCCAGGCCGTAGGCCTTGGAGAAGGTGCGCAGGACAATGACATTGCCCAGCTCCGCCGCGAGGTTCAGCATGGAATACTCTTCCGGCGGCCAGGAGAAGTCCATGTAGGCCTCGTCCACCACCAGAAGCGCGCCCGGGGGCAAGACGCCGGAAAGGACCAGGAGCTCCTCGGCCCGGGCGGCCAGGCCCGTGGGGTTGTCCGGGCTGGTGACGAAGACCAGGGCGGTGTTGTGGTCCACGGCCTCGGCCAGGGACTCCAGCGGCAGGCGGAAGTCCTCGCCGCGCGGCACCTCGCGGTATTCCACCCCGCACAGCCGGGCCATCAGCGCGTACATGCTGAAGGAGTGCTCGTAGCAGACCACGTTGTCCTGGCCGGGCTGGGCCACAACCCGCAAGAGCAGGTCGATGATCTCGTCCGAGCCGTTGCCCGCAACGACCATTTCCGCAGGCACGCCCATGGCCCCCGCAATGGCCTGGCACAAGCGCGGGCTGTGGTTCTGGGGGTAGCGGAAGACCTGGCCCACGGCGCGGGACAAGACCTGCTGCACCACGGGCGATGCGCCCAGCGGGTTTTCGTTGCTGGCCAGCTTGATGACCGTGGACAGGCCATACCTGGTCTTGATTTCCTCTATGGTCAGGCCGGGAACGTAGGGCGTGAAGCTAAGGATCTCCGGTCGGACTCGCTGGCTCGGCATGGCGCACCCCTTCTTGAACTGCACGCGAAAACACAAGGGACAGCCGAGGGCCATCCCCTGTGCGCATGCATCTGCCTTGCCTATAGCTGGACTTGCGGCCCGGCGCAACCGACGTCGCGCCACCGACCGCTACGCAGTCGGCCGGCTACGTGTTCGAGCCCGTACGAGCCGGGGCGCCTGGTCGGCTACTTGTTCGGCCTGATGGTCAGCACCGGGCACTTGGCGCCCTTGACGACCTTCTCGGCCACGGAGCCGAACAGGATGCGGTCGATGCCCTTGCGGCCGTGGGTGCCCATGATGATCAGGTCCACGTCCTCCTTGATGGCCATGCCGAAGATCTCCTCGGCCGCGTAGCCGGTGACCACATGGCCCACGGCCTGCACGCCCTGGAAATTCTCGTT
The DNA here is from genome assembly GCA_964645095.1 of uncultured Desulfocurvus sp. GTDB lineage: Bacteria > Desulfobacterota > Desulfovibrionia > Desulfovibrionales > Desulfovibrionaceae > Humidesulfovibrio. Next base: position 2,701 of record CAZXZF010000234.1, read on the forward strand.
CAAAAAGGCGCTCATGGTGGCCTCGGCCCCGGTGACGATCTCGCCCACGAAGTTCTCGATGGAGCTCGGCGGCACATGGAACCCGACATACTGGCTGAGCGAGGGGGCGACATACAGGCAGTCGATGGTGGCCCCGAGGCCCTGGGCCATGATCCGCGCGTACTCGGCCACTGCCGGGCTGTGCTCGGAAAAGTCCACTGCGCAAAGGATCTTCTTGATCTGGACCATGGCTCTCCTCCTCAAGGGGTCATCTTCGGTTGCCCCCCTTTGGGGAAAGGGGGATGGGGTAACAATGTGAAAATAATCACCCCCGGCCATTAACGCAAGGACAAAACGCGCCGAAAAGACCGCAAAGAGTTCGCCGCCCCTGGCCCGATGGACAAGCCCCCGGCCATGGGATATCCGAAGAGCTGGGCGAAAGCAGGGCCCGGATATCCCAGGACCAGGGGCAGGCAAGATTTTCCCCCTGGCTCGCCAAGCAAAAACCAAAGATTACAGAGAGTTATCCACAAGACGCGTTGGCATGGTCTCTGCACATTACAAGGAAATCACAGGATGAGGAGCAACCATGAAGATCCATCCTGACCAGTTGGAAGGAGTTCGTCCGGACAGCGCGCCGCAAACGAACAGGGTCAAGCCGCCAAGCACCGCTTTCGGCGATCTCCTGAGCCAGGAAGTCGCCAGGTCGGACACGGAAGCCCCCAAGTCCAGCGCAACCCTGCCCCCGCCGGGCGGGCTCGGCAACTTAAGCGCCCTCCTGGGCGTCAGCAGTGTCGAGTCCGTGGCCCCGGCACCCAAGGCGGAGAAAGCGATCATGGAAAAGGTGGAAAACCTGCTCGACAAGTGGGACCAGTACGCCCAGAACCTGCAAAGCGCTTCCGGCGCGGTGAACCTGAAAGAGGCCTACGGCGTCCTTCAGGACATCGACGGAACCGTGCAGCAGCTCAAGGGCGAGAACCCGGACCTTGCGCAGAAGCACCCGGCTCTGCAGGGAATGGTGTCGGAACTGGAGGTCATGGCGGTGACGGAACGCATCAAGTTCAACCGTGGGGACTACCTCTCGTAAGCCCCCGCCGCAAACCCAAACCCTCGCAAAACGACAAGGGCAGGAACCAGCTTCCTGCCCTTTGTCATTTTTTCTGGCCCGCCCGGCCTTGGGGCGGCTCGTCACTTCGGGCCATTCGGGCCGGGAACTCCGCCAGCCGGGAATACTGCGGGCCGCTCGGGCCGAGCACGCTTTGCCAGAGCACGAAGCTGCCGATCCCGGCCTTGGGCCAGCCCTCCCCGGCCAGGGCGCGCTCCGCAAGCCCCCAGTCGTCGTCTGGCGCCGCCGCCTTGACCCGGCCCAGGGTCAGGTGCGCGAAGAAGGGCCGCGCCTCGGGCGCGAAGCCGAGGGGGAAGAGCGCCTGATCGACCTTGGCCGCCAGCCGGGCGCTCTCCGTTTCGCCAAGGGCCAGCCCGGCCCAGAGCGCGCGCGGCGGGCCGCCCGCCGGAAACACCCCGGCCCGGCCCACGGCCAGGGCAAAGGGCGCAAAGGCGACGCCCCGCAGGGCCTCGGCCAGCTCCGGCACGCGCCCCGCGTCCACGCCGCCCAGAAACTTCAGGGTCAGGTGCCAGTTGCCGGGCCGGGTCCAGCTGATGCGCGAGGAGAGCGCCCCGGCCAGCCGCTGCGCCACGCGCGACAGGCCCGCCTGCATGTCCTCCGGCAGGGGCAGCCCGATGAAACAGCGCAGGGGGCGGTTGAGGGCAGGGGCGGGGGTTGGGCACTGGGTCGTCATGCCTGGCCTTGCCGGACGCTTTAGCCGATGCCTGGCGGACGCCTAGCGGACAAACATCGCCAGGCCGAACAGCGCCCCGGCGGCGCTTTGGGACTTCACCGCCGCGCGCGAGCCCCGGAACAGGAACTGCTCGGCGCGCAGGCCCCCCGGCCAGGCCCAGGCCATCCAGACCGTGCCCACGGGCTTCTCGCGCGTGCCGC
>CAZXZF010000235.1:0-4662 GCA_964645095.1 uncultured Desulfocurvus sp.
ACCTTGTTCACCACGGCAAAGGCGTCGGCCACGTAGAGCACGTCGGCCTTGCCCTGGGCCCAGCCGCAGCTGGCGTCCAGGTTGATGGCCCGGCGCTCGGTGATGAAGCGCCAGCCCACGACGTGCGGCTCCTCGCCGTGGCAGCAGGTGGCCAGGCCCTTCTGGTGGCGCGGGGTGGAGCCGGTCTGCCCGACCTGGTGCATGTGCGTGAGGAACGGCAGCGCGCCGCCGTCGCCGCTCTGATCGACCAAAGACTTGGAGCTGCCGAGCGAGCACTGGGTGGCCGCAAGCAGGCCCAGGATGAGCTGGCTGGCCTCGTCCAGGCGTTTGACTCCGCCGACCTGGGACTTGCCCCAGCCAGCCCCGGCAACCAGCAGCATCTTGGCCTCGGGCCGGATGGTCTGGGCGTCCGCGGCCGGGGACTTGATGCCCGTGACCGTGGTGCGCGTGGTGGGAGTGACGGCGAGCATCTCCACGCTGGCCGTGCCTGGAGCCGAAACAGCCTCAAAACAGCCCGTGTCCACGGTGACGAGCCAGGGCCGGGCGTCGCGCTCGACCTTGCCGACCATGCGCTGGCGGTAGAACCAGCGGGTGGCCACGACCTTGCCGCCGGCCGCTTCCAGGCCGGTCAGGCGCGTATCCACTGCAGCGCCCAGGCGCATGGCAACGCCAGCGGCCACGCGGCTGGCGCGGGCAGTGGCGGGCATGACGATGATGTCCGCCTTTGCCGCCTTGGCAATGGCCTCGCAGGCCGCTGCGTCCGAGCCGTAGCGCGCCGTGGCGAAGTCCGGCCCGGCCACGCCGAGGAATTTCGCCGCGCCGCAGGCGGCAATGCTGTCGGCCGCAGCCTGGACCTCGGCCCCGTACAGGCCAACGGTCAGATTGCCGCCCAGGCCCTTGGCCGCGCCCAGGGCCTCACACGCGGCCTTGCCGAGGCTGCCGTTGTCTTCCGTATGCGCAAGGAAAAGTACGTTCATATGTCTCGCTCCTTTGTCGGGACGCGCGCGGCTAGGCGCGGATCCAGTCCGCGATCTCGCGGGCGATGTCGTCCACAGAGGCGTTCTTGACGATGCGCGTCTCGCGGCGCTGGCTGGGCACCTCCACGCTCTGGAAGCGCAGACCGGTTCCTGCAAGCGGCGCGGGCGCGGCCTTCTGGAGCGCGGGCATGATCAGGCGCATGTTGGCCATGCCCACCTGGGGGTTGTTCGGCGGCTCGGGCAGGTTGCCCGTGGCCCAGCCGAGCACCGCCGGGGCGCCCTGGCAGGTGGACTGCTGGTAGCTGCCGCCCTCGATGCGCTCCAGCACCGTGAAGCTGCCGTCCTCACCCATCTTGATCTCGTCCACGCCCTGGAACTGGTCGGTGACGCCGAGCAGTTCGCCCACCATCTGGAGCACGGCGCCGGTCCCGCGCGAGGCCGACTGCCAGCCGCCGAAGATCAGGAGCTTGCTCTTGTCCAGGCCGGGGATCTTTTCCACTGCGGCGGCCAGGGCCTTGGCCGTCTCAACGGCGTCGGTGAAGCCGCCTGCGGGTCCGTCGAGCACCACAATCTCAAAGGGCACCTTCTGGGCCACGTTCATCATGACCTGCTGGAGCTTGGCCTTGGGGCCCAGGGCCACGAGATAGACCTTGCCCTCGACCTTCTTGGCCAGGTTGGCGGCCTCGTACAGCGCATGGCCCGCCCAGGGGTCGAGCACCGCAGGCAGCATCATCTCGTTCTTGAGCGCCGGGCCGGTGGGTCCGACAATGGGCTCCAGGGTCTGGAGCGGGTCGGGCACGATGGACCCGAGCACCACGATCTGCAATCCTTTCATGCGAACTCCTTGAAGAGTGATTTGTCTCGGGGGAGGAGGGGAACTTGTTGGAAAAAGTTCCCCTCCTCCCCCGAACCCCCTCCACCCTTCCAAAACTTTTGTCGGGTTGGGTGATGGAGGTGTTACTTGCTTGTTCCGCTTACGTTCGCCCTTCCACCCCAAACAAAAGGTTTGGGAGGGGTGGGGCCACACCTTGGGTCAGGACGCGGGGAACCTTTTTTCCAAAAGGTTCCCCGCCCCGGTTCGCCCGAAATCTCTCGCTAATTCTCCGCCGAGTGCAGGCCGCCCGCGCCAGCCTGGAAGTCCACGTTGGCGCTCTCCCCGCCCTGGGGCGAGGGCTTGCTGCAATTCCAGATGCAGGCCCCGCAGTGCACGCACTTCTCCCGGTCGAACAGCGGCACGCCGCCGTCCGGGTTGGTGCTGATGGCCTGGCCGGAGCAGGCCTCGATGCAGACCTTTTCGTCGCAGGCCTTGCAGACGAGGGTGCTCTTGAAGGTCACGTGGTCGCGGTAGCCCGCAGGGGCCTGGACCTTGCCGCCCATCAAGAGCGCGTCCTGGTGCGACACGAGCAGTTGCCCGTCGAACTGGATGGCGGGCCAGCCGATGCGGTCCATGAGCGCGCCATGCAGGGGCAGGCCCTTCTGCGTGCAGTCGCGGCGGATCTGGGCGATCTCGTCCGCCGGGATGCGGCCCCGGAAGAATTCCTCCAGGCTCGGAATGCGCTCATGCGGCTTTTTGCTCGCGCCGGGCCAGAAGGCCTTGCCGTTCGAGAGCCCGGTCAGCGCCATGCCGATGAGTCCCTGGAGGATGCCCACCTGGAAGCCGTCGCGCGCCTTCTCGGCGATTTGCCCTTCGCGCTCCAGCCAGGAATCGCGGCGGCGGCGCACGTAGGAGCGCGTCAGGTTGTCCTTGGTGAAGGGCTTGTCGGCCTTCAAGAGCTCAAGCACGCTGACGCCCAGGAGCACGCCCGAGGTCCAGGCCTCGTCAAAGCCGGAGCCCGTGAGCACGTTGGTGGTGCCGGAGCCCTCGCCGATGCGCGCAAAGCCGTCGCCCACCAGGTGCGGCTCGCCCTTGCGGCCGGACTCCTGCAGGCTCTTCGCCCCCCAGGAGCGCATGCGCCCGCCTTTCAAATGCTTCCACAAATAGGGGTGCTGCATCCAGTGCTGGAGGTAGCGGTAGCCGGTGCGCACGGGCGAGTCGTACCAGGAGGGCACGAAGATGCCCAGGCTGGCGATGTTGCCGGGGTAGACGTAGAGGAAGCCGAAGATCTCCGGCTCGGGGTAGCCCAGGGTGTGCAGCACCAGGCCTTCCTTGAGCTCGCAGCCCTCGGGCAGGTCCACCACCATCTTCATGCCCACGGCCCACTCCCGGGCGTGGTTGCCCGTGGGCAGGCCCAGCTTCTCGTCGAGATGCCGGCCCACGGCGCCCACGGGTCCGTCGGCCACAACCGTCAGCTGGCTGCGTATGTCCATGCCGGGCATGAACCCGGCCTCGGGCCGGCCGGCCTTGTCCACGCCCTGGTCCTGCAGGCGCACGCCCACCACGACCTGATCGAACATGATCGGCTCGGCCACGGGCGTTCCGGGCCAGATCTGCGCGCAGCCCTGGCCCATGATCTGCCCGCCGGCCCACTGGTTGAACTGGCCCATGGACAGGAGAAAGCCGGGCTCCTTGCGCAGGAAATTCGGCACGTAGGGCAGCTCGTAGGCGTGGTCGCGGGCCAGGCCAAAGGCCCGGATGGCCTTGTCCTTGATGCGCAAAAGCGCGGGCCGCCTGCTCGCGCCGATGGGGTCGAGCAGGTACACGACCTCCTCGTGCTTGACCTCGGTGGCCAGCGGGATCTGCGAGAGGTCGAGGTCCGGGAAGCTGGCGCGGATGCCCCGGCCCTTGGTGACGATGCCGGACACGCCGAAGCCCAGGTCGTCGGCGCGCTCGTAGCAGATGACCTGGGGCGGCATGCCGGGCATGGCCTTGCTCTCGGCGATGGGCGTGCCGTCCTCGTTCATCAGCCCCTGGGACAGGGTGTGCAGGAAGCCGCCCATGGCCGGTCCAAAGCCCACGCAGGCGATGTCCACGTCCATGCGCTGGCGCTCGACACCTTCGGGCAGAGCGCCTTCGGGCAGTTCACCTTCCATCAATGAGGCGGCGCTTGTCTCGGTCATGCTCGTCCCCTCCAGGGATGAACCTCTGGCCCGTGGCTGGGCGTCCAGGCTCGCGTAGCCGCAAAAAAAACGCTGGGCGCAGGTACTCTCCCGCGACCCTGGCACGACGGCTTGCATCTCTTTATGCGACAGGGGCGGGGGGAGTCAACCGCAGGGGGAGGTGGGAGAAGGGGGCTTCGGCCTCGGGGAGCTGCCAGTGAAAATTTTGGGGCGAAATTTTGTTTCGCGAAAGGCTTATGAAAATTTTGCCACGAATTCTTTCATATGGATTTCTGTTCGAAAAATATGCTCTGCATTTTAACTTAAGAACAAACGGTAATAATCGCGGAAAAAGAATTCCCGGTTGCGACGGTTGCCGGTGGTTTCCACCAGAATGCCCTGGTCGAGGAACAGGGTGATGAGCGTGCTCGCCCTGGTCGTGTCACCGGCCCGCCCGGTTGCTCCGCCCAAGGTCTTCAATCCCGCCCCGAAGTGAATGGTTCCCTCCGGCGGAGCCCGCACAGTCTCCCCTGCCGCGCCAAAGCCGAAAGGGCTGTTTCAGGTTCCTCCTGAAACAGCCCTTTCGGCGCAATGGGGGTTCCAAGGGGCTTCAAGCCCCTTGGCCGCCGGAGGCATATTCTCTTCTCTTACATGTTCATGCGTTCCAGGTCCCGGGCGCGGATCTCGGCGCGCTTGATCTTGCCGCTGA
>CAZXZF010000236.1:0-4646 GCA_964645095.1 uncultured Desulfocurvus sp.
GCTGGGCAAGTACCTGAACCTGCCCTACTGGAAGTGCGTGGACCAGGGCGCCAAGGCCGATCCCGTGGTCATCGAGAACATCCGCGACCAGTACATCGAGGCCAACCAGCAGGGCCGCGTGCGCATGATCCAGAACCTGCTCTACGTCTACGGCTTCCGCTCGCTTCGCGCCAGCGGCAACCTCGACGCCGAGACCGTGGCCGGCATCAAGGCCGTCAGCGCGGCCTACGGCTTCCCGGCCGCCACCCTGGACGAGAACTTCTACGAGCAGCTCTTCCTGAACGCGCCTGTCCTGGGCGAGAAGAGCAAGGTCCAGGGCTCGGCTGCGGCCGTTGCCCCGGGCATGACCCTGGACGGGACCCCGGGAGGAGCCTCGGTCGTGGGCCGCGCCGCCAGCCAGAACGCCCAGCCCGGCCTGCCCCTGAACGTGGAGATCAAGACCGACAAGGCCGTGTACAAGCAGGGCGAGAAGATCCGCATCACCCTCCAGGGCAACAAGGACTTCTACGGCAAGATCGTCTACCTGACCGCCGACGGCCAGACCGTGCAGCTTCTGCCCAACGGCCACCGCAGCCTGGACTTCTTCAAGGGCGGCCGCACCTACAACGTGCCCGAGGACTCCGACGGCTTCAGCCTGGACGTGGCCCCGCCCTACGGCGCGGAGCGCATCATGCTCTACGCCAGCGAGTCGCCGCTGCCGGCGGTCAAGACCCGCTCGCTCGGCGAGGGCGCGGGCGGCATGCTGAATCTGGAGGGCGGGCAAACGGCCCTGACCAGGCTCTCGCGCGGCATCAAGGTCTCCCAGGCCGCGCCGGCCAAGCCCGTGGCCACGGAAGCCCGGGAGGCGGCCCCGGCCATGAAGCCGCAGCAGGCTCCGGGCGCAAGCGCAAGCGTGCTGGAGCGCGCCATAGCCATCACCACCAAGGCCAAGTGAGGCCAAGGTGGCCGATCAGGGGTGATGAGGCCGGAGCGCTTCGCAGCCGCCGCAGGGGGCATTCCGGCAAGGACCTACGTTTTGTGGCAACCTGACCGCAACCTGTAGCCTCAAGGGGGAATGTTATGAAAAAGCTCGTATTGTGCGCGTTCGTTGTCCTGGCCAGCGCATCCCTGGCCTTTGCCGCCGCCAAAACCGGCGACATCAGCGTGGACAGCAAGGTCGGCAGCGTGACCAACGTGGGCCAGGGCCAGAACGTCCAGAGCAAGACGGATGTGCATTCCGTCGACGTGAAGGACGGGGCCAAGACCGGCGACATCAAGGTCAAGGGCAAGGCCGGCAACGTGACCAACGTCGGCTACGGCCAGAACGTGAAGACCGAGACCAAGGTCGGCAGCGTCAAGGTCGGCGGCCAGTAAATCCCAGGCCGAACGCAGCAACCAGCGCATCAACCGGGGCGGGCATCGCACCAACCGGGGCGGGCATCGCACACCAACCGAGGCGGGGGCTCTCCCCCGCCTTTTTTGCGGCCCAGGGACCACCAGCCGTTCCGCCCACCCGTTCCGCCCAGCGGCTCTGGCCGGGCGCCCTGGCCGGGCGCTCAGTGCGCCTCAAGGAAGGCGATGGCCGTGGGCAGTTCGGCGAACTGGTAGATGATGTAGTCCGGCTCCACCCCCTCCACCGCCTTGCCGCCCTGGCGGGACGCGAAATAGATGGTCTTGAGGCCCATCCGCCTGGCCCCGTAGACGTCGCGGTACATATCGTCGCCCACGAAGAGCGCCTCCTCCGGCCCAAGGCCCAGCCCGTCCAGGGCCGCCTGGAAGAGCCGCGGGTCCGGCTTGCGGAAGCCGAAGTCGCCGGAGACGATGATGGGCTTGAAATGGCCGTGGATGCCCACGGCGCGCAGCTCCGGCTCGGCCCAGGCGCTCTGGGCGTCGGACAGGACCGCCAGCCTGAAGCGCCGGGCCAGGCCGTCCAGGACGTTCTCGACCTCCGGAAAGAGCTGCAGGCGGGTCCGGGAGATGCCCCGGTACATCTCCGACAGGATCAGCGGCAGGAGGCGCAGCTTGGCCGTGGGCAGGGCCTTGCAGGCCTGCGGCCTGCGCCGGAGGAACTCCCGCCACAGAGCCACGGTGTCGAACTCGGGGAAGGCCTCGGCGCTTGCGCGGCGCTGCTCGGCCATGATGCTGAAGTACTCGTCGCGCAGCTCCCGGCGGTGGATGTGCATGCCCTGGTAGGTCAGGAAATGGCTGATGCTCCGGTAGATCTCCTCGTTGCCCTCCTCGGTGCGGATGTCCACCAGGGTGCCGTTGATGTCGAAGATGATGGCTTTTATGTCCATGGCAGGGCTCTCAGGTTGTGCTTGGCCTCCTGGATGAGCCGCCAGCGGTAGTCCTGGCCGATCCAGGAGTTGCGGGCGATGCGCAGCAGGGTGATGCCGATGTAGAAGGGCGCGCGCCGGGTGAGGGCGGCAAAGGCGTTTTCGCGGTCCGGAAAATGGCAGCAGTATTCCCAGAGGAAATGCCCGATGAAGGGCTCGGCCGCGCCCGGGTCGCCCAGGCCCTGGCAGAAGAAATGCTTGAGCTCGCCGCAGAGCCTGCCTACGTCGAACATCCGGTCGGCCCAGTGCATCCGCTCCAGGTCGATGGCCAGGACATCACGGCCCCGGCCGAAGAGAAAGTTGGACGGGGTGGCGTCGCCGTGCACCAGCACGGCCCGGTCCTCCCACATGACCCCGCGCGAATGCCAGGCCTCGCGCAGGGCGTGGAGTTCTTGCGCATGCTCGTGGCCCAGGCCGCGCTTGAGCGTGAGCGACTGGATGAGCCGCCCCATGTAGCCGCTGGCGTCGGAAAAGGTGACCGGCCAGTCCCCGGCCGTGCGGTTGTGCATGCTGGCCAGGAAATGGGCCAGGGCCGAGAGCTTGCGGTACAGCCTGTCGCGCCGGCCCAGGAACATGGCGTCGTTGATGACCGTGCCCAGCATGTCTGCGTGCAGGAACTCCATGACCAGCAGGCCGCTCAGGTGGGCGTTGAAGCCCAGGGGCCGGACCACGTAGTGCGGGGACGCGGCAAAGCCGAGGGCGCGCAGGTGGCGGAGGTTGCTGTACTCGCGTTCCCCAGGATGTTGGCCTGGATGCTGGCCTGGATGCTGGCCTGGGGCCCCCTGGTGCCTCGGGTAGAACTTGCCGATGACCCGCGCGTTGCTGCGCCTTTCCTCGTACAGGTAGACGTCCTTGGAGCAGGCGGACTGGAAGACGCGGAATCCCGGATCGTGCGGGCGCACGCCCAGCTGGGGCATGATCTCATGCTGCAGGTACCCGAACAGGGGGTCGCCCTGGGGGAGCTGGCCGAGGTAGGCGAAGTTCATGGCCGCGCTCCCGGTCTGGCGGCCGGGGTCCCGGTTTGGCTGGAGAGGCTGGACATGGTCGCGATCCTCCTGGAAATTGCCTACACAATACCAGGATTTGCGCCCGTGTCATAGGGAATTTTGAAAGCACGGGGCAGGGGCGGTCGAAAAGGCTCGATCCACGTCTGCGCCTTTGCGGATGTCCCAGAGCGGCGGCCTACTCGTAGCGCAGGGCGTCGATGGGGTTCAGGCGCGCGGCCTTGCGCGCCGGGTAGAAGCCGAAGAAGATGCCGATGGCGCTGGAGAAGAACACGGCCAGCATGATGGCGTTGGCCGAGATCAGCGTCGGCCAGTCGAAGAGCGCGGAAATGAGAAGCGCGCTGCCCACGCCCATGAGCATGCCGATGACGCCGCCCATGAGGGTCAAGAGCACGGCCTCGGCCAGGAACTGCAGCATGATGTCGCCCTCGCGCGCGCCGATGGCCATGCGGATGCCGATTTCGCGCGTGCGCTCGGTGACGCTGACGAGCATGATGTTCATGATGCCGATGCCGCCCACGATGAGCGAGATGGAGGCCACCGCGCCCAGCAGCAGGGACATGACCTGGGAGGACTGCTGCGACACGGCCAGGATCTCGGTCAGGTTGCGCACGGTGAAGTCGCGCTCGCGGGTGGGGCCCACGCGGTGGCGCTGGTCCAGCAGCGCGTTGATCTCCAGCTCGGCCTGGGCCAGCAGGGTCTGGTCCTTGGCCTGCACCAGGATCACGCCCACGGTGTTGGGGATGGGGCTGCCGAAGAGCTTGCGCTGGGCCGTGGTGATGGGCACGAAGACCGCATCGTCCTGGTCCGTGCCCTGGGGCGAGCGGCCCTTTTGCTCCAGCACGCCGATGACCGTGAAGGGCACGCCCTTGATGCGCACCTGCTTGCCTGTCGGGTCCTCGTCGCCGAAGAGCGTCTCGACCACGGTGTTGCCCAGCGCGCAGACCTTCTGGGCCGTGTCCGAGTCGTTCTGGGTCATCTCGCGGCCGCGCACGGTTTTCCATTCGCGTATCCAGAGCATGTCCGGGGTCACGCCCTGGATCACGGTGGACCAGTTCATGTTGCCGTAGACCACCTGGGCCGTGCCGCGCACGGTGGGCGCGGCCAGGCTCACCGCCGGGCATTCGTTGCGGATGGCCTTGACGTCGTCATAGGTCAGGGTGGGCGCGGAGCCGCCGCCCGTGCGGATGCCGCCGCTGGTGGTGGAGCCCGGCAGCACCAGGATCAGGTTCGAGCCCATGGTGGCGATCTGGTCGGCGATCTGCTTCGACGCGCCGGAGCCCACGGCCACCATGACGATGACCGCGCCGATGCCGATCATGATGCC
>CAZXZF010000237.1:0-4635 GCA_964645095.1 uncultured Desulfocurvus sp.
AGCGGCACAAGCCCGATGTTGCCCGTGAAGAAGCTGAAGAACGGCAGGGCCAGGGCCAGGGTCAGCGAGCCCACAGAGACGTAGCCCGAGAGCCAGATCACCAGCACGCAGCAGATGACCGAGAAGAACATGGTCCACGGCGACAGCGCCAGGAACACGCCGATGGTCGTGGCCACGGCCTTGCCGCCCCGGAACTGGAGCAGCGGCGAGTACGCGTGGCCCACGATGGACGCCGCGCCGATGAGCGTGAGCGCGATCCAGCCCGTGTCCGCCGGGGCCATGGCCGCGGGCAGATAGCCCTTGAAGATGTCCAGCACCAGCACCAAAACGCCCCACTGCGTGCCGCACAGCCGCGCCACGTTGGTTGCGCCGACGTTTCGGCTTCCCGCGTCGCGCGGGTCGATGCCTTTGACGAAGCGCGCCACGTACAGGCCAAAGGGCACTGCGCCAAGGCCAAAGGCCACGAAGATAAGCAGGATGGCGAACATGTAGGCTCCTTGCCGTGTCTGTGTTACGGTTGCGCCCTTGTACCTGTTTCGCGCCGGGATGCAAAGCCCTGCCTTGGGCAAATTTCTTCGCGCCCGCCTGCGCCTGCGATCGCCTGCACCCGCGTTGTGGCCTTGTGCGCCGGGCGCTGGTGGTGTACCTTCAGGCCATACCACTTTCCTGGAGGCAATCATGGCCGAGAACAAGGGCTGCGGCTGCGGCGAACACCTGACGAGCCTGCCGGAGATCGACTTTACCACCTTCGTGCTGTCGCTCTCATCCTCGGCGCTGGTGCACCTGGGCGAGGCCCCGGACCCCAGCACCGGCGCCTACGAGAACCAGCCGCACCTGGCCAAGCAGGTCATCGACATCCTGAGCATGCTCAAGGCCAAGACCGAGAAGGGCCTCAGTGACGAGGAGGGCAAGCTCCTGTGCGAGATGCTCTACACCCTGCGCATGAAATACGTGAACAAGGTGGGCTAGCCGATGCCGACGGACAACGCGCAGCGCATACCCCCCCGCATACCGGTCGGCCTTGTCGGCGTCACCGGCTACACCGGCATGGAGCTCACGCGCATCCTGGCCGGGCATCCGGGCCTTGAGCTGGTGCGCGCCACCTCGCGCTCCGAGGCGGGCCGCACCCTGGCCGAGCTCTATCCGTACCTTTCCGGCCCCGGCGACCTGGGCCGCATGGGCGCGCTCACCGTGACCCAGCCCGACCCGGCGGACCTGGCCTCCGCCTGTGAGCTGGCGTTTCTGGCCGTGCCGCACAAGACCGCCCAGGAGATCGCGGCCAGGCTCATCGCGCTGGGCGTGAAGGTTGTCGACCTCTCGGCGGACTTCCGCCTGCGCGACAAGGCCAGCTATGAGCACTGGTACGCCACGCCGCACACCGAGCCGAGCCTGCTGGCCGAGGCCGTGTACGGCCTGCCCGAGCTGTACCGCGCGCAGATGGCGACCGCCCGGCTCATCGCCAATCCCGGCTGCTACCCGACCTCGTCCATCCTGGGCCTGGCTCCGGCGCTTGCGTCCGGGCTCATCCACACCGGCGACATCGTCATCGACGCCAAGAGCGGGACGTCTGGAGCAGGCAGAAAGGCCGGGGTGGGCACGCTCTTCTGCGAGGTTTCCGACAGCTTCCGCGCCTACAACCTGACCAAACACCGCCACACCCCGGAGATCGAACAGGAGGTGTCCTTGCTGGCTGGCGCAAAGGTGCAGCTGTCCTTCAACACGCATCTCCTGCCCATCAACCGGGGCATCCTGTCCACCATCTACACGCGCCTGAGCAAGCCCATGAGCGTGCAGGACGTGCACGCGGTCTATGCCGAGCGCTACGCGGATGAACCGCTGGTGCGCGTGCTGCCGCTGGGCACCCTGCCGGAGACGCGCTGGGTGCGCGGGACCATGTTCTGCGACATTGGCCTCTGTGTGGACGAGCGCCTGGGCCGCCTGATCATTCTGTCGGCGATAGACAACCTCTGCCGGGGCGCGTCGGGCCAGGCCGTGCTGGGCGCGAACCTGATGCTCGGCCTGCCCGAGGCGATGGGCCTGCCCACTGCGCCGCTGATGCCGTAAACGTTGATGCCGTAAGCGTCGGTGCCGTAAACGTTGATGCCCTGAAGCCAGGAGGGATGCGCCATGTCGCCCGTCTTGAAAACGCTGGCTGCGCGGGGGTTCGACGCCTTTGGCCTGAAGCGCCGCGCGCGCGGCTGGGGCGCGAGCCTGGTGGGCGTGGCTGATCTGGAGCGTCTGCGCGGCATCCAGACCGAGCCTGTTGACCTGCTTTCCGGCTTCACCCGCGCGGTGAGCCTGGCCGTGCGCCTGAGCGATCCGGTGCTGGACGCCATCGTCGACCAGCCCACGCCGCTTTACGCCCAGCACTACCAGAAGGTGAACGCGCTCCTGGACGAGCTGGCCCTGCGCGTGTCCCTGGCCCTGCAGAGCGTCGGGGGCCGGGCCCTGCCCCTGCCCGCCTCGCAGCTGCTCGACCCTGTGAACCTGACCTCGTACATTTCGCACAAGGCCGTGGCCCTGGCCGCCGGGCTGGGCTGGCAGGGCAAGAGCCTCTTGCTGGTGACGCCAGCCTTTGGCCCGCGCGTGCGGCTGGTCACGGTGCTCACCGACGTTGACCTGACCCCGGACGGGCCGTTGAAGAACCGCTGCGGCAGGTGCCGCGCCTGCGCCACAGCCTGCCCGGCCCAGGCCATCCGCGGCGTGGGCACCAGGACGCACTACGCCTCGCGCGAGGAGGCGCTCTTCTTCGACCGCTGCCGCGACAAGATTCTGAACGAGTTCAGCAAGCTGCCGCACATCACGGGCGGCATCTGCGGGGTCTGCGTGGCCGTGTGCCCCCATGGTCTGAGCGGGGGCCGCAGAGAGGTCCGCCAGGCCGCAACAAAAAAGCGCTGAGCCGCCCCGAGTTTATCGGCGCAGCCCAGCGCTTGTGCTGTCTCCTGGGACGGTGTCCCTTTGTCCTACTCCCCCAGCCCCAGCCCCGGCGTCATGACCTGGCCCGTGAAGGTGGTCTCGTAGCCGCCCAGGGCCTCCATGCGCTCCTGGAACGCCGCGGTCTCGATGACCGCGCGCAGGGTCAGGATGCGCGGGTCGGTGAGGTACGCCGTGGGCAGCACCAGGTCGTAGCGCTCGTGGGCCAGGGGCACGAAGTCCAGGTCCAGCGCCTTGGCCGCGGCAAAGATGCCCAGGCCGCAGTCTGCCGCGCCGGTGAGCACGTTCACGGCCACGGCCATGTGCGTGAACTCCTCGCGGTCGTAGCCGCGCACATGTGCGGGCGCGATGCCCGCCACGTCCAGGTGGTGGTCCAGCAGGATGCGCGTGCCCGCGCCGCGCTGGCGGTTGATGAAGCCGACCTCCGGCCGCGTCAGGTCAACCACGCCCTTGATGCCCTTGGGGTTGCCCTTGGCCACGATGAGCCCCTGGTGGCGGATGGCCAGATTCAGGACCACGAGGTCCAGGCCCGGCAGATGCTTCTTCAGGAACGGGAAGTTGAAGTCCTTGGTCTCGGGGTCGAAGAGGTGGCAGCCCGCGAACAGGGCCGAGCCGTTTTTCAGCGCCGTGAGCCCGCCCATGCTGCCCACGTGGCTGGACACAAGGCGCAGGGGCTCGGGCAGGCCCATGAGCTCGTTTGCCAGCAGATCCAGGATGTTGTCGTGGCTGCCGATGTGCACCAGCACCTTGGACAGTCCGCCCAGCGGCACCAGCAGTTCGACCTCGATCTCGGCGTCCTGCTCCAGGCCCTCGCTCTGGGCCGGGATGCGCGTGACGGCCTGGGCCCGGGTCAGGCTGGTGATGAGCCCGGCCCCGCGCGCCAGCGGCGCGGCCACAAAGCTTCCGCCCACCCGGCCCACGGCCAGGCGCACGATCTCCTCCATGCCCGGTCGCGACGGGGTCTTGCGCGCCAGCCGCGCGCGGATCTTCTGCCGGCCCGGCGGCTCCTGGCGCACCAGCCAGCGCACGATGGGCTCCAGCACGTCCTCCAGGCAGACCACGGCGCTCACCGGATAGCCTGGCACGCCGACCAGCAGCCGGCCTGGGAATTCGTCCCTCTGTCCGCTTGTGGTCAGGCCGAGCACCGTGGGCTTGCCCGGCATCACCGAGATGCCGTGGCACAAGACCTCGCCAAAGGCCTCGAAGGTGCTGCGGGTGAAGTCCTTGCTGCCAGCCGAGGAGCCCGCGCCCACCACGACGATGTGCGCGCCGTCCTTGAGCGCCTGGGCCACGGCGGCCTGCAGGGCCTCGGGCCTGTCCGGCACCGGGGCGGTCCAGCTGGGCAGCGCGCCCCAGGCGGCGGCGATGGCCCGGAAGACCTGGGAGTTGGACTCGATGACCTGCCCGGCCCCTGGCGTGGGCTCATCCAGGAAATTCAGCACCTCGTCGCCCGTGGGGATGAAGGTCAGGCGCACGCGCTCCCACACCGGCAGCTCGAAGATTCCGGCGGCCAGGAGCGCGCCGATGTCGTAGGCCGAGAGGGTGTGGTTCTGCGGCAGCAGCAGCTCCGTGGCCACGATGTCCTCGCCGATGCGGCGCACGTGCTGCCAGGGGAAGGCCGGGGCCTCGATGCGCACAGTGTTTTCGTCCACCTGCTCCACGTGCTCGATCATGACCACGGCGTCCATGCCGTCGGGCAGG
>CAZXZF010000238.1:0-4627 GCA_964645095.1 uncultured Desulfocurvus sp.
CCTGCACACGGGCCGCACGCACCAGATCCGCGTGCACCTGGCGCACATCGGCCACGCCCTGGTGGGCGACCCGGTCTACGGCCCGGCCCAGCACGCGAACTGGCTGGCCCAGGGCGGAATCCTGGCCGCCCTGGCGTCGCGGCAGATGCTGCACGCCTTCCGGCTGGCGCTCAGGCACCCGCAGACCGGCCAGGTGCTGGACCTGCGCTGCGACCCGCCAGGCGATTTCTTCGCCCTGCTCGCAGCCCTGGAATCCGACTGCCAGCGCGTGGTCATCACCGGCATGCCCGGCAGCGGCAAGTCCGCCCTGCTCTCCGCCCTGGCCCGGCAACCGGACGCCCCGGCAATCTTCAGCGCCGACGCCAGCGTGGCCGCGCTCTACGCCCCTGGCGGCGACGGCGCGGCGCTCATCGCCCGCAGCTTTGGCCGCGAGCTGCTGGACGCACAAGGCGGCGTGGACCGCCCGCGCCTGCTGGCCCTGCTGCTGGACAAGCCCGCCCTGCGCCGCGAACTGGAGGACATCATCCACCCGCTGGTGGAGCACGCGCTGAAGGAGTTCTGGACCGAGCACGCCAGCGAGCCGGTCTGCGTGGCCGAGGTTCCGCTGTTTCTTGAGGCTGGCTGGCGCTCCGGGGCCATCGGCGCGAAGGGCTCCCCGGCCGAAGCTCTGGCCGATGTCCTCGTGGGCCTGCGCTGCCCGGAAGACAAGCGCCAGGGCGCCATGCGCCTAAGCCGGGGCCTGGCCCCGGAGGCCCTGGCGGCCTTTGACTCCTGGCAGTGGCCCGCCGGGCGCAAGCTGGCCGCCTGCGACATCGTGGTCGACAACGACGCTGGCCTGGACGGCCCGGACGGCCTGGACCGGCGCGCCAGGGAGCTGCTGGACGCCCTGGAACAACGACGGCGGGAACGCAGTGCGCACTTCCAGTCGCGCCTGGACGCGCTGCTGAATGCCGTGGCCGGCGAGACCCTGGAGCTGCCCGCGGATGACCTCCCGGTTGCCGAGCTGGACTGGGAGGAGGACGAGACGTGATCCCCCTGCGCGACGACATCCCGCGCGTGCACACGCCCTTTGCTGTCATCCTGGTCATCCTGGCCAACGTGAGCATGCACCTGTTCCTGGTCCGGCTGCACCCGGCAACCCAGGAGCACCTCTACTACCTCTTCGGGGTGGTGCCCGCGCGCTACCTGTTTCCGGACTGGGCGGCCTTTGTCGGCTTTCCGGCCACGGGCGTGCTGCCGTTCTTCACGTACATGTTCCTGCACGGCGGCTGGTGGCATTTGATCGCAAACATGTGGATGCTCTGGATCTTCGCCGACAACATCGAGGACGTCATGGGGCCGGGCCGGTTCCTGGGCTTCTACCTGCTCTGCGGGCTGGCGGCCCTCACCCTGCACCTGTTCTTCAACACCACGGCCACCACGCCCATCATCGGCGCCTCCGGGGCCGTGGCCGGGGTCATGGGCGCCTACGTCCTGCTGTATCCGCGCGGAAAGGTGCTCACCTTCATCCCGATCATCATCATTCCCTACATCGTCCATCTGCCGGCCTGGCTCTTCCTGGGCATCTGGTTCCTGTCGCAGATGTTCGCCGGCCTGTTCGAGCAGCTGGGCGCGCCGGTCCAGGGCATCGCCTGGTGGGCGCATGTGGGCGGCTTTGTGGCGGGCATGGTGCTGGTGCGCCTGTTCATGAAGCCCGAGCGCTGCTACTATTGCGAATACAAGGGCACGCGCACGGATTTCCGTTTCGAGTAATGAACCGCGATTCCGGCAGCAGCGCCAGCCGCCCCGCCAATAATAGTCGCAGCCTATGGCGCGACGGCCTTCCAGCGGCCGGCCTGGCCCTGCATCCTGGAAAGCTCCGCCGCGCTGAGCTTCTTGGCGGCCTCGTCGCGCGCGGCAGGGGCCAGGGCATCGCCAGCCGCCGCAGCCAGGGCGAACCAGAGATAGGCCTGGGCGTGGCTCTGGGCCACGGCCGTGCCCGCGTAGTACATGACGCCAAGGTTGTACTGCGACTGCGCAAAGCCCCGCTCCGCAGCCTTGCGGTACCACTTGAGGGCCTCGCCATAATTCTGCGGCACGCCCGTGCCGTCGTAGTAGAACCCGCCCACGGCCTGCATGGAGGCGACGAGCCCCTGGTCCGCAGCGGCCTTGTACAGCCGGAAGGCCTCGGCATGGTTCCTGGGCACGCCCAGGCCGAGTTCGTACAGGCGGGCGAGATTGTGCTTGCCGTCGCTGGCATTCTGCAGCTCCACGGACTTCCGGTAGCGGGCGGCGGCAGCGGCGTAGTCCTGCGCCACGCCGCGACCATTCTCGTAGAGAATACCCAGCCGCAGCGCGGCTTCGGAATCTGAGTCCTCAACCAGCCGGTACATCTTGGCGGCCTCGGCATCGCTTTGCCCCACGCCGCGCCCCTCTTCATACATCAGGCCGAGCCGGTACGCTGCGAAGAGATACCCCTGCTCCACCGCCCTGCGGTACCATTTCGCGGCCTCGGCGTTGTTCTGGGCCACGTGTTCGCCACGCTCATAGAACCCGCCCAGATTGCCCACGGCGTCCGCAAGACCGGCCTCGGCGGCCTTGACGTAGAGGCCGAAGCCCTTGGCCTCGTCCTTGGGCACGAACACGCCGCTCCAATAATAATTCACAAGGGACCTGTAGTGCACCGGGTCCACCTGGGCCGCCTCAAGGAGCAGCCGCTCCCCGGACCTGGCATCCTTTGGGCCGCCCTTGCCCTCGAAGAGCATCTCGCCCAGCTGCGCCTGGGCCTCGACATCGCCCAGGTCCGCAGCCTTGCGCAGCCACTGGCGCGCCGCCTTCGCGTCCGCCTTGCCGCTCTCGGGGAACAGGGCGATCAGGCCGAGCACGGTCAAGGCCCTGGGGAAACCCTGGTTTGCGGACTGGGTGACGAGCCGCAGCCGCTCCGCCGGATCCTGGCTCGCCATGCCGAGCATCAACTGCCCGAAGGCGTTGCCCTGGGCCGCCAGGGGCTCGGCCAGGGCGCGGATGCGCGGGATATCCTCCCCGGCCTCTTCGAACTTGCGCAGCAGTTCCTCGTCCGCCGGGGTTTTCAGCAGCAGGCCGGATCTCTTGGCCCGGTCCGGCTTCTTCGCTGCCTGGACTGCGGGTCCGGGCGGCATGGCAACGACAGCGGGCGCGGCAACGGCAGGTTGTGCGGCGGCGGGAACCACGGAGGCCTGCGGCGGCGCGGCCTGCGGCAGAGCGGCCTGCCCGCCCAGGTACACGTGTCCGGTGAGCGACGAGACCTCCCAGGGAACCTGGCGTTTGCCCGTCTCCTCGCGCACGCCCTGGCGCACGCGCATGAACATGTCGTTGATGGTCAGGCCCGGGGTGCGGATGTTTGCCAGCAGGTGCTTGGTGTAGGTTCCGTTCTTGCCCGTGCCGTCCTCGGCGGTCTTGCCGGGGCCCGTGGCAAAGGCGATGAGCGACCCGTCCGAGGCGTCCATCTTGGCCAGCCCGCGCTCGGCGCTGCGAAAGCTGCGGGCGAACGGATTGTTGCGGCAGGCGTCCATGATGACGACATTGAGCCCGTTGCCCGCATCCTCCATCTTCCCCAGCACCAGCCCCGCATGCAGGCACTTGAACTTCACGTCGCTCTCGGACTGGATGGCCGCGTCCACAGGCACCAGATAGTTCTCGCCCGCCACCTGCACCCCGTGTCCGGCATAATAGAACAGGCCCAGGCCGCCCTGGCGCAGCTTCTGGCCGAACTGCGCCACTGCGGAGTCCATCTGGAGGTGCGTGGCGTCAGTCAGGAGGGTCACGTCAAAGCCCAGGCCCTTCAGAGCGGTGGCAACGTCGCTGGCGTCATTGACCGGGTTCTTGAGCGGCGCGTCCCTGTAGGAGCCGTTGCCGATGACAAGAGCCACCCGGCGCTCCTGCGGAGCGGCAAAGGCCAGGGTCGCCGCCACCAGGATCAAGAGCAGGGCGCACCCCGAAAGCATCTGCGGTCTCATGCATTTCTCCTTTTGCCAATGCCCCAGGCCATACCAGAAGCCGGAAAAACCTCAAGCCCGTGCCGCCGAGCGACCCCGCCCGCGCCAATGCGTCCTTGACTTGCCAGCATTTCGTATTATTCTGGCAGACTGGAACGAAAGAGTGCGCCCGCTGAGACGCAAGGAGCAGAACCCGCCATGAGCGTTGAATACAAGGACTACTACAAGATCCTCGGAGTGCCGCGCACGGCCACCCAGGACGAGATATCCAAGGCCTTCAAGAAGCTGGCCCGCAAGTTCCACCCCGACCTGAACCCCGGGAATCCCGAGGCTGAGGCCAAGTTCAGGGAGGCCGGCGAGGCCGGCGAGGTGCTCAAGGACCCGGAGAAGCGCAAGCTCTACGACCAGCTTGGCGCCAACTGGCAGCAGGGCCAGAACTTCCAGCGCCCGCCGGGCTTTGAGAACATGCACTTCCAGTTCACCGGCGGCCCGGGCGGCGGCTTCGGCGGCGGGCCGGGCGGCTTCAGCGACTTCTTCGAGACCCTGTTCGGCGGGGGCCAGGGCGGGCCGCGGGGCGGCTTCGGCGGTCATGCCGGTTTCGGCGGCCAGCAGATGCGCTCCCGGCGCGGCCAGGACGCCGAGGTCAGCTACGAGATCGGCCTGGAGCAGGCCTA
>CAZXZF010000239.1:0-4624 GCA_964645095.1 uncultured Desulfocurvus sp.
AAAAAAGTGGACCAAAAGGCCCACCATCTCTCGAGGAACCAACGAGGTTCAGGCGGTAAAATCCTTGAGGCCATGGAGCGGGTGACGAGGATCGAACTCGCAACACCGAGCATGGGAAGCTCGTACTCTACCGTTGAGCTACACCCGCCCGCACGGCCTATCTAGTCGCGCGTTAGGCCATTGTCAACGGAAAAGCAGATTCTGGCAAGTATTTCTTCAGGGCACGGCAGACGGGTCTTTTCGCCGGGTGTTGCCGGGGCGGGGTGGTCCAGGCGAGGGGTTCCGGTCCTGTTTTGTGGCTCACAACTTGCATGTTCGTTGGCAGCACAGGAGGAACCAATGCGCGAAAGCATGTACAGCGCCCTTTTTGGAGCCATGACAAACGAGCACCGGCTCGACGTCATCGCCAATAATCTGGCGAACTCGAGCACCAACGGGTTCAAGAAGGACAACTACGCCTTCCACGACACGTTCCAGCGCTTCGCCCACGACTTTCTTGTCGATGACAAGCCCTATGTGCGCGCCAATGACCTCTGGCCCAAGCCATACATCCAGGCCCGCCCCAGGATGGGCGGCCAGTATTCGGACATGTCCCAGGGCAGCATGCAGGTCACGGGAAATCCCCTGGACCTGGCGCTGGTGGGCGAGGGCTTCCTCAAGGTGCGCACGCCCCAGGGCGATTTTCTGACGCGCAACGGCAGCTTGCAGCTCTCCGCTGATGGCCGCCTCATCACCGAACAGGGCTTTGAAGTCCTTGGCGGCGGCAGCGCCATCACCCTGCCGCGCGACAACAAGATCCTGATCGACGCAAAGGGCATCATCAGCGCGGATGGCAGCCAGATCGGCGCGCTCGACGTGGTCAACGTCTCTGACCCCAAGTCCGTGGAGAAGGTCGGCAAGAGCCTCCACCGGATTCGCAAGGGCAGCAATGCCACTGAGATTCCTGCGGAAAACATGCAGGTTCAGCAGGGCTACCTGGAAAAGTCCAACGTGGAGATCGTGGGCGAGATGGTGAACATGATGGAGGCCCAGCGGGCCTTTGAAATCAACCAGAAGATCATGACCACCACGGACAGCATGGAATCACTCGTCATCAACAAGGTCGGCCAGGCCGGCTAGACCGTCACTATTTCAGGAGGATAAACATTATGATGCGCTCGCTTTGGACCGCCGCAACCGGCATGGTCGCCCAGCAGACCCACATCGACGTGCTCTCGAACAACCTGGCCAACGTGAACACCACGGGCTTCAAGAAAAGCCGCGCCGAGTTCGAGGATCTCATGTACCAGACCATGAACATCGCAGGGGCCTTGAACGAGGGCGGCAACCGCCTGCCCACGGGCTTCCAGGTCGGCATGGGCGTGCGCCCGGTCACGGTGCACAAGTTCTTCTCCCAGGGCGCCTTCCAGAACACCGGCAACCAGCTGGACATCTCCATCGAAGGCCAGGGCTTCTTCAAGCTGAACCAGAACGGCAACGACGTGTACACCCGCGCGGGCAACTTCAAGCTCGACAACAACGGCCGCATCGTCAACGCCAACGGCTATCCCCTGCAGCCGGAATTCACCGTGCCCGCAGGCACCGCCAGCCTGGTCATCACCGAGAAGGGCCATATCTCGGCCATGGACAAGGCCGGCACCGAGCTCTCCGGGGCGGACATCACCATCTACAACTTCGTGAACCCCGCCGGACTGAACGCCCAGGGCCGCAACCTCTACACCGAGACGGACGGCAGCGGCGCGGCCACCTCGGGCATCCCCGGCGACACCAACTTCGGCACCCTGGCCCAGGGCTTCCTGGAAGGCTCCAACGTGGAGATGGTGGACGAAATGGTCGGGCTCATCATCGGCCAGCGCGCCTACGAAGTGAACTCCAAGGCCCTGACCACCTCGGACACCATGCTCCAGACCGCCATCAACGTGAAGCGCTAGGACTGACAAGGGGAACGGCTCATGTACCGCGCACAAGAGCACCACCGCTGGGACAACCTCCCCAAGGGTTGCCGCCCGGTGCGCACGGCCGCGCTGCTCCTGGCCGCCCTGGCCCTGTGCGTGCTGTTTTCCGCCAGCGCCGCCGCTGCGGAGCAGGCGGGCCGGGACTGGCGCATCCAGGTGCGCAACGCCGCCTGCGTGGCCGGGCCGGTGGTGCGCCTGGGCGAGATCGCCGACGCCAGCGCAAACACTCCCCCGGAGCTGTGGAAGGAGCTTTCCGCCAAATCCCTGTGGCCCTCGCCGGAGAAGGCCGGGCACCAGACCGCGCTGTCCCGCGAGCGCCTGGCCGCCATGCTGCGCCACTACCTGGGCGACGAGGCCGGGAGCTTTGTGCTGCCGCAGCAGATCGTGGTGCAGCGCGGGGGCAAGGCCGTGGATGGCGCAACCCTGGCGCGCATGGGCGTTGATTTTTTGACGGCTGGCGGCGCTGGCCTGCGTGGTGAACTGGAAATCACCGACATGCAGGCGCCCGACTATGTATTTTTGCCGCACCCCGGCGACCGCCTGAACATCGCCATGAGCGAAGCCGTGCGGCCCGGCCGCAACAACCTGCTCTTTGAGATCGTTTCCGGCGAGGGCAAGACCACGCGCCGCGTGGCCGGGTCGGCCTTTGTGAACCTCTGGCGGGCTGTCGCCTGCGCCACCAGGCCCATCAACCGCCTGCAGCTGGTGACCCCGGACATGGTCACCTTCAAGCGCAAGAACATGGCCCACAACCAGAACGCCTGGGACGGTTCCGGCGGGCCCTGGCGCGTGGCCAAGAGCGTGGGCACGGACCAGGTCATCACGGTGGAGAGCGTCGAGCCCGTTCCGGTCATCGCCAAGGGCGGCCAGGTGAACCTCATTTACGAGGGCGCCAACATCCGCCTTTCCGTGAAGGCCGTGGCCCTGGCCGACGCCGGCATCGGTCAGACGATTCAGGTACGCAATGTGCAAAGCAACAGGAAGATCACGGGAACCGTGCTGGACGCCGAGACCGTTTTGGTCCGCTAGCCCGTTTGTTCTAATAAGAGGATGCGACCATGAAGAAGATGCTCCTGACCCTGGCCCTGCTGTCCGTTCTGCCTGGCTGCGCCGTTGAGAGCCGGCCCATGACGGCGCCCATCCTGACGGACCCCAACCCCGTGGAGGCCGAGCCGGCGAACAACCCCGCCTCGCTCTACGAGTCCGGACAGTCGGATTTCCTTTTCGACGACAACCGGGCCAACAAGGTCGGCGACATCGTCATGGTCCTCGTGACCGAGACCACCAACGGCAAGAACAAGTCCGACACCACGGCCCAGAAGTCCAACACCAACACGTACGGCATCACCGCCCTGCCCAACACCGGCATCTACGGCACCCTGAACAAGGTGGTGCCTGGGGTCACGGGTCTGGGCAGCCCCCAGGTGGGCGCCAGCAGCGTGAGCAATTTCGTAAGCACGGGCGAGACCAAGCAGGAGACCTCGCTCACCACCACCGTGGCTGCGCGGGTCATCCGCATGCTGCCGGGCAAGGTCATGCAGGTGGAAGGCGCGCGCCAGATCCGCATCAACGCCGAGACCCAGATCCTGGTGGTGCGCGGCCTTGTGCGCCAGCGCGACATCGATTCCAAGAACACCGTGCCGTCCTCGGCCCTGGCCGACGCCAAGATCGAGGTCTACGGACAGGGCATGCTCACCGACAAGCAGCGCGCCGGTTGGCTCTCCAGGCTTCTCGACAACGTCTGGCCTTTCTAGGTCTGGCCCTTCTGGCCGCGCAGCAACGGGAGACGAACATGATCAACGACGCACGCATCGACCGCCGCAAGGAACTGGCCCGGAACCTGGCCCTGATCCTGCTCTGCCTGGCCGTGCTCATCATCGCCGGGGCGGCGCCGGCCCACGCCGTGCGCCTCAAGGACATCGCCAGCTTCTCCGGCGTGCGCAGCAACGAGCTGGTGGGCTACGGCCTGGTGGTCGGCCTCTCCGGCTCCGGCGACGGCACCACCAATGAGTTCACCATCCGCTCCATGACCAACATGCTGGAGAAGATGGGCGTCAGCGTGAACCCGGCCAACCTCAAGCCCAAGAACACCGCAGCGGTCATGGTCACGGCCAGGATGCCCGCCTCGACGCGGCCCGGCTCGCCCATCGACGTCACCGTGTCCTCTGTCGGCGACGCCAAGAGCCTGCTCGGCGGCGTGCTGCTCATCACGCCCCTGCGCGGGCTGGACGGGAAGGTCTACGCCGTGGCCCAGGGCTCCATGACCCTCGGCGGCTACTCGGCCGAAGGCCAGGCCGCCACGGCCCAGAAGAACATCACCACCGTGGCCCGCATCCCCAACGGCGCAACAGTGGAGCGCGAGGTGAGCTTCCAGTTCAACAAGCAGGAAGGGCTCACCATCAATCTTTCCGGCACGCCGGACTTTGGCACGGCCATGCAGGTGGTCAACCGCATCAACGCCGCCGTTGGCGGGAACATGGCCAAGGCCATGGACGGAGCCACCATCCAGCTGGCCATCCCGGCCCGGTTCCAGGGCAACCTGGTGCCGCTCATGGCCTCGCTGGAGAACCTGGACATCTCGCCCGATTCCCGCGCCAAGGTGGTGGTGGACGAAAAGACCGGCACCGTGGTTCTGGGCGGCAACGTGCGCCTGACCAAGGTCGCCGTGG
>CAZXZF010000240.1:0-4591 GCA_964645095.1 uncultured Desulfocurvus sp.
CACGGCCTCGGTGGAGAAGTCGTCGATCTCCGGCCAGTAGAGCTTGATGCGCATGATGCCGAAGAACATGTTGGCCAGGATCAGGCCCGTGGGTTTGAGGGGAACTTCAAGCAGGGTGCCGTTCTTGTGTCCGTGCACAAGGTAGTCCTCGAACAGCTTGCGCATGCGCTCGATGAAGTGGCTCATGGAGCGCCGGGTGATGTCCAGGATGCTGTAGGTGCCGAGCACGATCTTGATGTCCGCGGCGTTGGCGTCGAGGAAGGTGAAATGGCTGCCCAGCAGGTCTTCGAGGGACAGGGTGCCCTTGTCCATGCGCGTGCGGCAGCTTTCGGACAGGGTCTGGTACTTCTCGTCAAAGGTGTCCAGGATGTGCTGGAGGATGTCCTCCTTGCTCTCGAAATGGCGGTAGATGGTGCCTTCAGAGATGTCAGCCTGCTTGGCCAGGTTGGCCGTGGTCATTTTGTGGAAGCCCACCTCGGAGATCATGTCCTTGGCGGTGGATAGGATGAGATCCTTGGTACTCATGGGAATCCTCATCTTGGGGGGTAATGGTCCAGGGGGGCGGGTATTCGCTCCCCTCAAGTGCTGCCATGTAGCCCAGAGTGGCACAGGGGTCAACGGTCTACGTATAATCGCAAGTGCCCATTTGACAAAGCTGCGGGCCGTCATTATCTATGCGCTTCCACCAACGCTTAAGGAGGCTTGCAATGGTTGAACTGACGGAAGCCGCCAAGGCCCAGCTCGACGGGTACTTTGCGGATAAAGAAAAGACCTCGATACGCGTCTTCATGGCGTCCGGGGGCTGAAGCGGCCCGAGACTGTCGCTGGCTCTGGATGAGCCGCGTGAGAACGACGACACCTACGACGTGATGGGCTACAGCTTTGTAGTGGAGCGGGCCCTGGGAGAAAAAACCGGCGCCATCCGCATCGACATGACGAGCTACGGCTTCAGTGTTGATTCGGAAAATCCCATGAATGTGGGCGGCGGCGGATGCGGCGGCAGCTGCGGAAGCGGGGAGAAATCCTCCAGCGGCTGTTCCTGCTGAGAATTCATCCCCCACGACGATACGGGCGGCGTTCCACGGAGCGCCGCCTTTTTTTGGGGCGGCTCCCGGCGGAAGGGCGCAGTTCACTGTTGCGAGACCATGTCAAACACATCAACGCATACAAGGAGCGTCCCATGATCACACTGAGCGAAGCCGCGCGCGACCAGCTCGACGGCTATTTTGCGGACAAGGAAAAATCCCCCCTGCGCATCTTCCTGGCCGGCGGCTGCTGCGGCCCCAAGCTCTCCCTGGCCCTGGACGAGCCCCGCGACGGCGATGAGACCGTGGTGTCCCTGGGCTACACCCTGCTGGCGGAAAAGGCCCTGCTCGCCGCTGCGGGCGACATCGCCATCGACGCGGGCGAGTACGGCTTCTCGGTCGAGTCCCAGAACCAGCTGGGCGGCGGCTCCGGCGGGGGCTGCGGGTCCGGGGGCTGCGGCGGCGGCGAGTCCGCGGGCTCCGGCGGCTGCGGCTCCGGCGGCTGCGGCTGCTCCTGAACCGGCCCGGGCCCACATCAGCTGAAGATAACGTCAGCTGAACACGACGTCAGCTGAATACGGCGTCAGCGGAATACGGCCAGGGCGGCTTCCTCCACGGAGGGGGCCGCCTTTGTCGCGTCTGCGGGCGGGCTGTGAACAGGGACAAGGCGCAGGGGGCTTGCGCCGGGCGAACCGGATGCGCTATGAGGGTCGGCAGCGTCCGATTGTTTTTCTTCAACCGATTTTCAAGGACAAATCGCATGCGCTCGAAAAAACTGTTCGCCGCCGCCTTGCTGTTGCTGGCTGCGCTCTGCCTGCCTGGGGCGCTCTGCGCGGCCGACGTGATCGGGGTCGTGCTGCTGCACGGGAAAAACGGCGAGGCCAGCGCCAACGGCGAGGTCGCGCGGGTCCTGGGCCAGGCCGGGTTTTTGGTGGAGCGTCCGGAAATGCCCTGGTCCAAGCGTCGGCAATTCGACGCCTCCTACGACCAGGCCATGCTGGAGATCGACGCGGCCGTGGCCGGGCTGCGCGCCAGGGGCGCGACAAAGGTGGCCATTGCCGGCCACAGCCTGGGGGCCAACGCGGCCATGGGCTACGCCGCCCGCCGCACAGGGCTGTACGCGGTCATTGCCCTGGCGCCGGGCCATGTGCCGGAGGGCTACCTGCGGCGCTTCGGCGAGGACATCCGCCACGCGCGCGAGCTGGTGGCCGCAGGCAAGGGCGACAGCACGGGCTCGTTCTCGCACGACAACCAGGGCAGCGTTCTGCAGATGACCACCACGGCGGCGATCTACCTGAGCTATTGCGACCCCGAGGGCGGGGCCGTGATTCCGAGGAATGTGGCGGCCTTCAAGGAGAGCCTGCCGTTTCTGTGGGTCGTGGGCGCGTCCGACGTCATGTTCAAGCGCGGGGAGGAGTACGCCTTTGCCAAGGCGCCAGCCAACCCGAAAAGCCGCTACCTCGTGGTGCAGGCCGGGCACAAGAGCACCCCGGACATGGCCGCCGGGCAGGTCGCCTTGTGGCTCCAGGGGCTCAAGGACTGACGCCCCCCGGACGATGGGATTTCAAGTGCTGCCCCGGACGGGGCAGGGCAGGCAAAGGCGGCGTCCTCCACGCAAGTACGGAGGCCGCCGCCTTTGTGCGCCGTGCGTCCAGCAGGACCTAGGCCAGGGCCGCCACCGCGCGCACCTCCACCTGGGCCTCGCGCGGCAGCGCGGCCACGGCCACGGCGGCCCGGGCAGGCTTGTGCGCGGTGAAATAGGTGCTGTAAATCGCGTTGAACTCGGCAAAGCGGCCCATGTCGATCAGGTACACGTCCACGGAGAGCACGCGCGTGAGGCTGGACCCGGCGGCCTCGACCACGGCGCGCAGGTTGTCCAGGGCCTGCCTGGCCTGGGCGGCGAAGTCCTCGGGGATGACGCCGGTGGCCGGATCGATGCCGAGCTGGCCGCTTAAGAATGCCAGCCCGCCATGGGCCACGGCCTGGGAATAGGGGCCGATGGCGGCCGGGGCGTTGGCGGTCTGGACGGTCTTCAGTTCCGGTGACATGGAAACTCCTTGGTTCAGGGGGCCGGGGTGCGCGCCACGTTGGACCACAGCAGGCGGTCGGCCAGCTGCGGCGCCAGGCGCGCAGAGCATTTGACGAGCAGGGCCGTGGCCGCAAGGGCGAAGACGAGCCTGGCCCACAAGATGCCGGAGAGCTGCGCCCCGAGCATGGCCATGAGCAGGGTGTCCTCGATGAGGCTGTGGCACAGGCCCATGAGGGTCAGGGAAAAGAACACGTCGCGCTTGTCCACGCGGCCGCTTTTGGCCTCAAAGATGATGAGCCCGGCGCCGTAGGTCACGCCCAGGGTCAGCCCGGCCACCGTGAGGCTGGAGGCTGCCGGGCCGATGCCGATGAGCCGCAGCACGGGCCGGAGCAGGCGGTTCAGGAGGCCGATGGCGCCCACGGCCTGGAGCAGGCGCATGAGGGCCATGAGCGCGGTGACGATGAGCGCGATGGTCGCGAGCTTTTGGGCCTCGCCCAGGGCCCAGAGCCAGAGGGAGACCGGGCCTGCGGCCTCGGGCCGGGTGAAGAGCACCAGGGCCGGGCCTTGCAGCGTGCCCGTGGCCTGGTAGGCGGCGTTGAGCAGCATGCCCAGGACCAGGGCCCCCCCGAACCGCGCCAGGAGCTGGAAGCGCAGGCGCGCGCCGGATTTGCGGGCAATGCCGAGCTCCACCGGCAGGTTGTGGGCCACCAGGATGAGCGTGGCCAGCACCGTCACCTGGGCCTGGGTCAGGGCGCTGGTGTTCAGCGACAGGAACACGATGATGGCGCTGTAGATGTTGTTTAAGAGCGCCGTGGCCCAGACCAGGCCCATCTCCGGGGGCAGGCCCACCAGGGTCATGAGCGGGGTCAGGGGCATGGCCAGGTAGGGCACGGCCCCCAGTTCCTGGAGCAGCTTCACGCCGATGACCACCGGGATCATGACGACGAAGAGCTCCCGGCAGACGCGGGCGCTCTGGGCCAGCACGTCGAGGGCGGCGCGCCAGAGGGCTGCGGCCAGGTGTGCGGGGGCCGGGGCGGAATGGGTACTGTCAGGCATGCGTGCGCAGCTTATGCGGTTTGGCCGCGAAAGGGAAGCCTGGGCCGGGCCGCTTCCGCGCCGCCCGCAAGGGAGAAACCCCGGCAGCCTTGCGATTGCCGGGGTTTCTGTTGGAGGGGAGGAGTGTCGAGGAATGGAGTGTGAACGGGTTTGAATGCCTAGAGGAACAGCCGCGCGGCCTGGAATACCGCCACGGCGGCCACGTAAGCCAGGCTGGTGTTGAAGAGCATGGCAAAGGCGGCCCACTTCCAGCTGGACTCCCGGGCCATGGTCACGATGGTGACCGAGCAGGGCGCGTAGAGGATGACGAAGATGATCAGCGCCAGGGCCCCGGCCTTGGGAAAGGTCGGGTCCGCGGCGAGCATCCTGGACAGGGGCTCGGCGTCCTTGGTGTCGACCTCGCCCAGGGAATAGGCCGTGCCCAGCGTGGACACGATGACCTCCTTGGCCGCCAGCCCGCCCACCAGCGCGATGTTCACGC
>CAZXZF010000241.1:0-4563 GCA_964645095.1 uncultured Desulfocurvus sp.
ACCTGCCCTGGTCCAAGCTCGGGCACGTGGTCTACCGCACCGTGGCCCTGGCCTATGCCCGGAAGATCGGCCGCCTGCCCATGGGCGAACTCTAGGAAAGTCCGCCCGGCGGACACTGGTTTGAACAACACTGAAAGGTTTTCCCGACCATAAGGAGGAATCCCATGGCTGAAGCGAAAGTGTTCCCCATGCATACCTTCGTCACCTGCCTCAAGGGCGGCGACGCATCCGACAGCGGTTTACTTGACATGCTCTCCTTCCTGACCCAGAGCCAGGTGGACGCGGAATTCGCGCCCATCGCCGCGGCCCTGTCCAAGGCCTGGATCTACGAGCAGGAGCCCCAGCTGACCAAGGCCACCGCCGGCGATGTGGCCGGCCTTGGCGAGAAGGTGGCCGTGAAGGCCCTGCCCGAGGCCGCCCAGGCCCAGGCCCAGGCCATCCTGGCCAAGATGGCCGACCTGCGCGCGCAGAACGCCGCCCTGGTCGACCAGGTGGCCAAGCTCACCGCAGAAAAGACCGCCCTTGCCGCCGATTACGCTGGCGCCAAGGGCAAGCTCAAGGACTTCGAGGAGCAGGCCGCCAAGGGCGACGTGAAGCTGTCCGTCAGCGCCTCCAAGATGGACGAGCACATCAAGAAGCTTGAGCAGCTCATGGAAGAAGTGGCCAAGGTCAAGGCCCAGGGCGTGGTTGTTGCCGGCGTGGCCGGCGGCGGCGCGGCTGCGGCTGATGGCGGCTCCGCTGGCGGCGACGCCTCCGGCGCTCCCTCCGTTGGCGGCGAGCCCGAGGACGGGTTCGGCCTGGGCAGCAACCCCTTTGCGGACTCCACCTGGTAAGTCAGCAAGCGTAAGACACCGTGAAGCCCCCGGCTGCGTCAGCGGCCGGGGGCTTTTTCATTGTGGCGGCGCAAGGCCAGCCGTACTTTTCCGCGCTGCTACGCAGCACAATTTACGCAGCGGTTTACGCACCGCGCCGTGCTCCTGCGTAGCGCACGGAACGCACTCGGATTTCCAGCCGAAAGATATTTTTGGGGACAGCCCGGAGGCGCTGCGCGGCGGAAGGAATCCCGCCCTTGGATGTGGCGCTAGTGGATGACCACCTTGATCTTGCGGACAATGGTCTTCATGGCGCGCACCGGACCGGCGTACCATTCCTCGGTCTTGTGGCTCTTGCGCCACTCCCAGGGCGGCGTGGGGGAGGGCTCGGCCCAGAGTCCGCGCCCGGCGCTTCTGGCCTCGGCCTGGACCTGGCGCAGAGCGGCGCAGATATCCTCGCGCAGGCAGTACTGGTCGTACACCCAGGCCAGGCCCGAGCGCACCATTTCCTCGTTGACCAGGGTCCCGTCGCTCAAATGCACCAGGGCCACGGTGCGGCCATAGCGGTCCGTGTCCATGTTCTCGATGCGTATGACCTTGCGCGAGACCAACTGCGCCAGCCGCTTCTTGGCCTGGTAGCCGAAGGCCTGTTTGACCTCCGGCGCGTCCATGCCGTAGAGCCGGATGTTCACCACGACCCCGTCGTCGTTGGTCACGTTGATGGAATCCCCGTCACGCACGCTCTTGACGCGCGACTCCCAGGCCAGGGCAGGCGCGGCAAGGGCCAGAATCAGCACGAGTGCGAGCAGGGGAGTACGCATGTGCGATTCCTGCCGCAATTCAGGTGCATGGTCAAGCCTACCGGCCTTAAACCCCCTGCCCGTACCCCCACTCTACGCTAGGCTGCCAGCATAACTACGCAAGAAAATACTCTACGGCCTATTGACTGCGTACTGTCGGGTGCGTACCTTATTGGGGTACCGAAACCGCGCCAGAAGCCACCCCTGGCCCAGGCGCGAAAGCACAGGACGGAACACATGAACGAAGGCAGGAACGGCAAGAAGCTGCGGGTGCTCCTGGCCGAGGACCACGCGCTGCTCCGGCAGAGCCTCAAGGCCTATCTGGAGACCCAGGGCGACTGCGAGGTCGTGGGCGAGGCCCAGGACGGCCGCGAGGCCATGCGCCTGTACAGCGAACTCAAACCCGACGTCGTGCTCATGGACCTGTCCATGCCCGGCGTGGACGGCATGGTGGCCGTGCGCTCCATCCGGCGCGACTTCCCCGAGGCGCGCATCATCGCGCTCACCGCCCACCGGGCCGAGGAATACCTGCACGCCGCCCTGGACTCCGGCGTCGACGGCTACGTGGTCAAGGCCGCCAGCGCCGAGGACCTGCTCACGGCCATCCGCGCCGTGTGCCGGGGCGAGGCCTATGTCAGCCCCGAGGTCTCGGCCACGCTCATCAACGGCTACCTGCGCGGCAGCCGCGCGGCCAAGGCCACGCCGCTGGAGATGCTCACCGCGCGGGAAAAGCACATCCTGGAGATGGTGCTCGGCGGCATGAAGAACAAGGAAATCGCCGAGAAGCTGTTCCTCAGCACCCGCACCGTGGAAAAGCACCGCGCCAACTTCATGAAGAAGCTCGGGCTGCACAACCTGCATCAGGTGCGCGAGTTCGTGAAGGTCCACGACCTGCCCGTGAGCGGGGAAGAATAGCCCGCGCCGTACACCTGCCCGAACACGGCCGGGCCTGGAGGCGACTCCTGGCCCGGCCCTTTTCTTGCGGTTGAGGAGCAGTACCCCAGCAAGTGCACGGCGGCAAAGCATCGCGCCAGCCGCATGAAGAAGCTCGGCCTGAACAACCGGCATCAGCTCCGCGTGTCCGTGCAGGCCCATGTCGGGGAGTCAGGCACGGAGCGGCAAAGCCCCCCAAGGCGCAGGCGGGCATATCCAAGGGGCTGCGGACTACTGCCTACGGGGCGCCCCCTTGGTCTCCGCCTTCGACGTATCGACTCCCGACACTTGCTGCCTGCTCAATATGTCCATGCTCTGCCTCATTAATCCTTTGACCCCAGTGTCCAGCTTGAGGGTTCTGCCATCCTCCACAGGTCCCTTCGGCGGATCGGCGCTCTTCACCCCGATGATGTAGGGAGTCAGCTCCACGTCCGAGCCCTCGATCTGGGCCTCCAGGACGGCTATGGCCTTCAGCATCGCCTGGATCGAGGAGTCATCGACCGTGAGCGACAGGGCCGGAGAACTCAGGCCGGTCTTCTTCGGGACAACGCCGATGGTGTTCAAACGCAGCTTGCCGGAAACCATCTTGCCGCCCGTGTCGATGCCCAGGGGAATGAGACCGCCCGTATTGAGGCCCCCTTCGGTCACGTTGACCTCGGCCACGAGCCTTGCGCCCACGCCCATCTGGATCATGTCCAGCGCCTTGCAGTTCGCCTTGCCTTGGCACAAGGAGGCGCCGTCAACCCGTTCAGGACGGAAGCGGAAGCTGTTCAGCGTGATGATGTACTGTCCGACGCCAAGGTGCGCGTTCGCCGCGAGATAGGTGAGCTTGGTATTCATGTCATACCTCTGAACCGTCAGCGTCCCGTCCTTCTCTGACAGCAGGCTGCGGATTTCGTCTGAGGATTTTTTCGCCCAGAGTTTCTGCGCAAAGACCTGGCCCGCAGCATAGTCGCTGTAGTCGGTGTACAGCGGCGCAATCTCCGGCGTGACGGCTTCAAAATCCGTAAAAAACGTGTTCTCGAGGGGGGGCAGCCTTTGAATATTTCCGGTACAGCCCCCGAGCGCCATGCCCACAGCCAGCGCCAGCCCCAGCCAAAGCAGTTTCTTCACTGAACGCATACCCCCCCCTTGGCGGGCCGCGCCGACGCGAAGACAGACCCGCGCCAAACAACGCAGCACAGCCGATTTGCCTTGCGCATACCACCTGCCACATATTGTGACAACAAATATTCCACATTCGCAGCGGGCGCTGCGCGCAACGCCAAGAAACTTCCCGCCCAGGCGTTGACATCCCCTCGCCCCTGCTTATCTTTCCAACGCCGCAACCAAAACGCCTCAACGCAGGCGGAAACGCCTCAAGCGTCTCCGAGGCCCGGCGGCACCAGCAACACACAATCTGTTCAGGAGGATTCCTAATGAAGCTTAAGCCCTTGCACGATCGCGTCATCATCAAGCGCCTGCCCGAGGAAGAGAAAACCGCCGGCGGCCTGTTCATCCCCGACAGCGCCAAGGAGCGCCCCATGCGCGGCACCGTGCTCGCCGCCGGTCCCGGCACCGAGAAGATCAAGATGCAGGTGAAGAAGGGCGACGTGGTCCTTTTCGCCAAGTATGCCGGCACCGAGTTCAAGATGGATGGCGAGGAATGCTCCATCATGCGCCAGGACGAGATCCTGGCGGTCATTGAGAAATAATTCAGGGAAATAATTCCGGCGGATAATCAGAAGAAATAACCGGCACTGTACGCCGAATCTTTCAAAAGAGGAGTGCTTGAGACATGGCCAAGACCATTCGTTTTGACGAGAGCGCCCGCGCCGGGCTCAAGATCGGCGTGGACAAGCTTGCCGATGCCGTGAAAGTCACACTCGGCCCCAAGGGCCGCAACGTCGTCATCCAGAAGTCCTGGGGCGCGCCGACCATCACCAAGGACGGCGTCACCGTGGCCAAGGAGATCGACCTCGAAGACAAGTTCGAGAACATGGGCGCCCAGATGGTCAAGGAGGTCGCCTCCAAGACCA
>CAZXZF010000242.1:0-4536 GCA_964645095.1 uncultured Desulfocurvus sp.
AGATGTCCGACGCGCGCATGAAGCTCGACTGGAAGCGCATGGCCGACACGGCGCTGGACCCCTGCCTGGTGCGCTCGCGCTCGGAAGGAACCGAGCACGGCAAGGAATGCGGCATGTGCGGCAAGTTCTGCGCCATACGCATGGCCGAACCGGAAAATTAGGGTCAAGGTCAAACCGCCGGGGCTGAACCGGCACGCCGAAGGCGAAGGCCGGGCAAGCCAGAGGTGATGAACCGAAGGCAGGCTTCGGGAGGACCGGTGGCGAAGCAGGGGCAAGGCCTCGGCACGGCCACGCCGCCAGCGGGGAAGGACTGCAGGCAAGTCTGGGGGCGTCAACCGGCAACAAAGAAGGGGCGGAAGGCTTAAACACCTTCCGCCCCTTTGCAGTCGAATGCGGTGCGCTATTACACGCAGCCGGTGGGCTTGGGCAGGCCAGCCATTTTGCAAGCGCCCTTGCCGGGGCCGGACGGGAACAGCTCGTAGATTTCCTTGAGCTTGTAACCGGTGACCTTGGACAGGATGCGCACCATGGGGGCGATGCCGTTCTTCTTGTAGTAGTCCTGCAGGAAGTCGATGACCTTCTGGTGGCTCTCGCTGATGACGGAGATGCCTTCGCTTTCCTTGACGTACTCAACCCACTCCGGGTTCCAGTCCTCAAATTTCAACAGGAAGCCGTCCTCGTCCACCTCAAACTTGTTGCTCTTGAATTCAACAATAGCCATTCTTCGTCCTCCTCATAGGATCTCATGGAAGTCGCCAAAGCCGATTGATTCCTTTGGAACCGCGCACGGGCCAAGCCCCTGCTTGCGTGCAAACCGAACTAAAGGATTTCTCCACCGTGGTCAATACGGTCCGGGAGTATATCCTCCAAACTGGTGGAAATTTATGAGCGCCTGCCGCTCACGAGTTCCTCAAGGTGCTTGCGGGCGTAGTCCAGGGCGGAATCCAGGCGCAGGGCCGCCTCCAGGAACTCCAGCGCCTCCTGGTCCTGCCCCAGGAACTTGTGGCACAGGCCCAGGTTGGCCAGATCCGGGGCCGAGCCCGAGTCCAGCGCCAGTACGGCATGGAAATCATCCTTGGCCAGTTCGTATGAACCGGCCTTGAAGCGCGCAACCCCGCGCAGGTTGAAGTACTCCTTGACGTCAGCGTCCAGGCCAATGGCCCGGTCAAGATGCACAACGCAGTCCTCCCAGCGGAGATCCTGGGTCAGGGCATAGGCCTGGTAGAAGGCGCACAGGGCACGCTCATTCTGGCTTGGCTGGAGCGGCTCGGCCAGAGCGAATCGTTCCGCAGCCAGTGTCAGATCGCCCTGGCGCAAGGCCAGCAAGGCCTGAAAAAACGGCAGGTAGTAGGCCACGGGCGCGACCTCGGCCAGAACAGCAAGGCCTGCTTCGGCCGCGCTCACCTCGGCCTCCTCGGCCAGCTTGCGGCCCACGAACAGGCCCAGGCTGCGGTGCACCGTGCGCTCGCGGAAATCAAAGCCCGGCACGAGGTTGTAGTTGGCAGGCACCTCAATGTCAGCGCGCGTGGTGTCCACGGAATACAGGCCATAGCCCTTGGCTCCCAGGCCATCAGCCAGGCGCGAGAGCTCCACGCAGATGTTGTGGTCCTCCACATTGGGCAGGCTGGCCAGGTCCACCACCGGCCCGGACAAGAGCCAGTCGAACTGCCCGGGCTCCGTGAACTTGCGCAGGCCCGAGGCCTCGTACACGCGCCCGGTCTCGAAATCCCCGGCCAGCTGCGCGATCTCGGTCACGGCGCGCACCGCCGCCTTCACCGGGGACGCGGCCGTGCCCGCGGTGTAGACGATCTCGCTCAAGCCCGGAAAGGTCCGGGGATCAAAGGCCAGGGCGCCCACGGTGGGCACGGGCAGGCCCAGGGAAAAGTCCTTGAGCACGAGCAGGATGCCGTTTGTGCGGAAGGTTTCGCACAGCTCCCGCAGCACAGGGTCGGCCAGGTCGTCCTGGCTGATGGTGGGAAGCTCCGGCGAGGTGCGGTCGATGACGGCGCAGACATGGCGCTCCACCAGCTCGCAGCCGCCCTGGAGCACGGACTCCTCGCTCGTGTTGCCCGCCGAGGAGCCGTTGAACTCGTTCAGGGTCTTGAACCAGTCCAGGGGCAGCACGGTGGTCTTTCCGGTGGCGATATTGAGGGCCGGGCAGAAGCGCCAGCGCACCAGATCCATGACCCGCGCCGCGCCCGATGGCGACAGCTCGTCGCCCACTGAGGCGCAGATCTCGCGGATGTCCATGAGCTGCGACCCGAAACGCTGTTCCGCCTCGGACCAGGTGGCGCGCACGAAATTGGACTCATCGGCCCAGAAGCTGAAGTAGCTGAAGCGCTCGACAAGCTCCATGAGCGCCGAGGCCTCGGCCTGCTCCGGGCTTGCGCCCTTGCCCATCTGCTTGCGCGTGGGCATCACCGCGCGCGCTGCCGGGCCGCAGATGCTCAAATACACGGGGATGCCGAGGCGTCCGGTATCGACGCGCTTGGTCTCTTCCAGCACGCCAGGGCATTTCTGCTCCAGCACGGCCTTGACCCTGGCCACGGTCTCGCCAGGAGGCACGGCCTTGTCCTGGTCCATGGTGTAGGCCTTGAAACAGTCCTTGAGCGCAAACATCGTAAGTCTCCTTGCGAAAAGAAGCCCGAAGATGGTCTCCGGGCTTCCCTTGGGGTTCGGTTCAGGGATCAGGCGAACCGCAGCGGTTACGCCTCCAGCTGCTGGATGCCCTCCAGGCGCCAGTTGGCGTCCAGATTGTCCGTGGGCCGGGAGAAGTGCCAGACTTCGCGGATCTGCTTGGGCCGGTCCTCGGTGACGTCCTCGCGCAGGAGCACGTCGAAGTAGACCGAAGTGACCGTGTCGCGTGCTTCCTCGCGGAACTCCAGGAGCCGCGCATTGATGAGCAGCAGTTCCGTCTTGGACGGCTTGGGGTCGGCCGCGGCCTGCCGCCGGATCTCCGCAAGCACCTCAGGGGTGGTGAACAGCGCGATGTCATCCAGGTCGCGGCGGTCCCAGGAGTGCTGCAGGCGCGCGTAAACCGTCTTGGCCCCTTCCAGGAATTCCGGGACATTGAAGCCTGGCGGCACTGTGGGCTGGACTTCAGCCTCGGGCTGAGCCCCGGACTGAGCCCCGGACTGGGCCCCGGACTGGGGCTGGGCTGTGGCCGCGCCAAAGCCGCCCGTGCCGCCAGCTTCCGACGGGGAGCGCAAGGCGTCCCAGCTCTGCTCGGCCCGGGAACGGATGTCGGTCGGCGGGGGAGTCTGCCCGCTCTCCTGTCCTCTGTCCTGGCCGACGTCCTGTCCGGCATTTGCGCTGTCGTCCTGCGCGGCCTTGCGGCGGCGCAGCAGCTTGACGGCGAAGAAGATGATCACGCCGATGAGCAGGATGTCCAAAAAGCCCATGCCGCCGCCCA
This sequence comes from uncultured Desulfocurvus sp., assembly GCA_964645095.1. Lineage (GTDB taxonomy): Bacteria > Desulfobacterota > Desulfovibrionia > Desulfovibrionales > Desulfovibrionaceae > Humidesulfovibrio. The sequence continues at coordinate 3,413 of CAZXZF010000242.1, forward strand.
TGCCGCCCATGCCGCCGCCGAAGAGCATGGAGCCGATGAGGCCGCCCACCACCAGGCCGCCCAGTCCCATGCCGAAACGCGAGAAGAAGCTCGGCTGCGGCGCGGCCGCAGGCAGAGGCGTTGCGGGCCGGGGTTGCGCAACCTGCGCCGGGGCCTGCGCCGGGCTGCTGGAAGAAGGCGCCACGGGCTTGCTGTAGCTGCCGGAATAGGAGCTCCGGCTGCCGAAGGAACGCCCCCCGCCCAGGCGGGCGGCCTCGGCCAGGCTCAGAATCAAAAGCATGAACAGGGCCGCAAGGCCCAGAATTGTGCCGATTTTTTTCACGGTTCCCCTCGTTCTCAGACGCTGATGCCCAGGTTGCGGAGGGTCTCGAACATCCGCTCCGGCACTATGGGCTTGGTGACGTAGGCCGTAGCCCCTTCCTTGTACGCGCCCATGACCGAGCGCACATCGCCCAGGGCGGTGGTCATGACGACCTTGGTCTCCTGGTTGGACTTGATGCCGAGCTTCTGCTCCAGGGCGCGAATCTCCTGCAAGGCTTCCTGACCAGTCTTGTGCGGCATCATGATATCCAGGAAGACCAACTGGAAGGGGCGGCCATCGCCAATGGCGGTTTGAAACGCCGCCACCGCCTGCTCCCCGTCGCTGGTGACAAGGCATTCACCATAGCGGGCCATGAGGCCCTCCAGATAGCGCGCGCTCGCCAGGTCGTCTTCGGCTATGAGTATGCGCATGATCTCCTCCATTGTTCGACCTTGAGCATAGCCCATCTTTTTGCCGGAGACAATGGGACCAGGATGTCGGCAAGCGCAAGCGTCTTGCCAGCGGGCCGGATGCGACGTATCTCTCCCAGTCGTGGCGCGGGCGTATCGGGTTGCCCCGCCAAGAACATCCGGAGGTTATACGACCATGTCCTTCCTGAACATAAGCGCCCAGGCCACCCTGCCCTCAAAATGGGACGGCTGGCCATTCAATGCCGGTTTCGGCGGCGACTGGCAGACCACGCTGGCCACCTATGCCTTCTCCGCCCTGATCCTCATCGCCATCAGCGTATTCCTGCGCGTGCTCTATGGCCCCAAGGGCATCTGGCGCGACAAGGAGATGGAGCGCGAGGCCGAGGAGACAA
>CAZXZF010000243.1:0-4520 GCA_964645095.1 uncultured Desulfocurvus sp.
ACCATCTGCTCCTCGGAAAATCTTCCCTTCCTCATGGCTCCCCCTTCTTCTCTGGGGGCCACTCTCTCAAGTTTCAGCTGGTCCGAAAAGGGACAGGCAGGTCACGCTGCCCCGCAGGCTCCATGAATACAACTTTTACAGGAATCACAGATCGCTACAGAGAACAACACCCATGAGCCGAATCAACAGCACAATGAACAACGTCCGTAGACTTCACAGCCAGCAAAGCGCGTGCGCTTCCGTGTCCCGCGACCGCCTTCCCGGATGACGGCTTGGCAGCGTGTCCCGCGGTCCTTTTTGCCTTCCCACATTTTGGACAAACGCGCTTCTTCTCGCTATACACTGCCCTGCACGCGCACACGACCAGGATAGCCCTTGGTTCCTTCCGTTTGCCATTTTGAAGGCCGCGTCCCACAAGACACCCTCGGGACACGAGCAACAGCATGCGTCGGGTTTGTACGGCGTCGAACAGGAAGTTGAGGGCAATGGACATCCGAGGCAATACGCTGAAACAGCAGTGAATATGTGTGACATTAGGTGAATCGGTTAACCGCCAGGAGTTGATTCTTGGGGGAATCATTTCCCCCCGGCAGGGTACAGGGGCAACGCCCCTGGCCGGCCATCAAGGAGCGCCATGCCAAAGCGAATCGAGACGCGAGACCGACCCGCCGGGCTGAAACTCGTGGCGCTGCTGGAGCTGTCCAAAGGCGCGCTGGTGCTCCTGGCCGGGTTCGGGCTTTTGTCGCTGCTGCACAAGGATGCGGGCCGGGCGGCAGAGGACCTCGTCCGGCTGTTCCACCTCAATCCCGCCAGCCGCATGCCCAGGATCTTCATTGACGCGGCAGACAAGCTCACCGACGCGCGGCTGTGGATGTTTGCGGCGCTGGCCCTGGGCTACGCCCTGGTCCGGGTGGTCGAGGCCGGCGGCCTGTGGCGCAAAAAGGCCTGGGCCGAGTGGTTTGGGGCGCTGACGGGCGCGGTCTACATCCCCATCGAGGTCTACGAACTGGCGCAGAAGGTGACCTGGCCCAGGATCGTCCTGCTGGCGGTGAACCTCATCGTCGTGGGCTATCTAGCTCTTGAGCTGAAACGCCGCAGGCAAAGCCCCACCGAACAGGCCTCACAGCTCGACCCAGAGGCCTGACCCCGCTTTAGCGGAAGAGGCCTGCGCCGTTCCAGGAAAACGGCGCGAACGCATGCCCCTTGCCGTTCACAGACCCGCAATCGGCATGGGGAGGTTGGGCTAGTCCCTCGCGCCGCCGGAGATGTCCGAGAAGGCGGCATTCTGCTTCTTCATGGCCTGCAGCTGGCTTTCCAGATACAGCACGCGCTCGGCAAGCTCACGAATGCGCCCCTGGTCTGAGGTTCGAGAGGCGGCAGACTGCTGCGCAAACTCATCCGGGTTCATGCCCTGATCGAGCTTGCTGCAGGCTGTGGAAACAAACAACATGACAAAAAACATGACCTGACCGATGAAAATGCCGTACCTGTCCATTCCTTCCCCCCGGAAAGCGCGCTGATCACACCACACACAAGCACAACCTGTCCGCGACTGGCCGGTTCGCGCCTATGCTGGACGCAACAGGCTTGTGAAGGCCCGTAATGAAAGCGCAGAAGATTCTGAGTATGCCTTCGCACCAGACAAAGGCATGCAGCATCGACAAGAAGCGGGCCTTGGGCGCGGGCATATCAGATTTGCGGCTGTTTGTGCAAGTGGTGCAGAGCGGCAAAAGCACCAGCGCTCTCGAACGCGGCTTCCTGGCCGCCTCGCGCCTGGGGGAGAACAACGTGGGCACCGCCGTGACCGCCGCTCAACGCTGCAAGAAGTCCATGAACCTGCGCTGAACCTCACGGACAACTGGGCCACGCGGCAGCTCATGCTCTGCGTGCGCGGCTTCGCCCGACAGCCCCTGCACATCCGCGAACTCAGCGAACACATCCGCGAGCCGGCAGCGCCGCCGGAGCCCTGAGCCGGCCCCGCCTGAAACGCGCCGGGCACCGAACCAGGCTTGCAACGACGGCCAGAGGGGTTGACGCCCCTGGCCCCCTTCTGTAGTTTCCGCCCGTCGAGGCAACATCTCAGAACACGGTTGAAATCCGTGACGGTCCCGCCGCTGTAACCGGGGACGCTGTGCGCAAGGCAACCGCCGCCACTTTCAGGTCCAAGCCTGGGGGGAAGGTCGCGCACAGGCGAATGATCCGGGAGTCAGAAGATCTGTTGTTTCACGTGTTTTTTCGTGGAGTCCGATGGCAAAGGGTTCCGGCTGCTCTGTTTGGAGCAGCCGGAACCCTTTTTTTTCACCCCCAAGGAGGTCGAAGATGGAAACGAAGACAGAAGCACAGAAAAAGCCCCGGCAGTCCAAGGACAAGGACATCATCGCCTTCCGCAAGAAATGCTCGGCCGAAGGCACGGGCCTGTCGCACTACATCCTCGTCAGCGAAAAGGCGAAGCCGTAGCCATGACAGCAAAGCGTTCCGCAAGCGGGGCGGCCCAGGCGGGCCGCTTCGCCAACACCGGCGACGGCCCCCGTCTCATCCCCGTGGACATCGGCCACAAGACGCACCTGGCGCTCATCGAGCCGGACACGGCCTTCTGGTCCCTGGTGCGCAAGGCTGCCCTGGCCGAGACCCTGCGCTCGCCGCGCTTCCTCGGCCAGGTCCGCGCCAATGCCGACGCCTTTGCCAAGGAGATGCACGACCTGCGCTTCGGACTCACGCCCTCGGCGGTGTATTTCAATCCCACGGCGCGCTGCAACCTGAACTGCGGCTACTGCTACATCCCCACCGAGATGCGCCGCAGCGGGGAGCACATGCCCGCCGAGCGCCTGCTCGACGCCCTGGCGCGGCTCAAGGACTGGTTCGGCGCGCATCTGCCCGCAGGCCGCCTGCCGCAGATCGTCTTCCACGGGGCCGAGCCGCTGCTCAACCGCGAGGCGGTCTTTGCGGGCATCGAGCGCTACGCCGGAGACTTCAGCTTTGGCGTGCAGACCAACGCCACCAACCTGGACGAAGCCGCCATCGACTTTCTGACCAGCCACAAGGTCGGCATCGGCCTGTCGCTGGACGCGCCCACGGCCCGCATCGCCAACCGCACCCGGACCACCTGGGGCGGCAAGGGCGTCTTTGATGTCGTGGTCCAGGCCATGGAGCGCCTGAAGGGCTACCCGCTCTACAACGTCATCTGCACCGTGACCAGGGAGAACCTGCGCAGCCTGCCCCAGCTGGTGGAATTCTTCCACGCTCACGAGGTGCCGGTGACCATGCTGAACATCCTGCGCTGCACCATGCCCGCCTCCAGGGCGCTCAAGCCCGACGAGACTGAGGCGGCCAAGTACTTCACCGCCGCCCTGGACCGCTCCTTTGAACTGTACCAGAAGACCGGACGCAAGCTGGTGGTGGCCAACTTCGCCAACATCCTGCTGTCCATCGTGGCGCCCACGGCCCGGCGGCTCATGTGCGACATCTCGCCCTGCGGCGGCGGGCGCTGCTTCTTCGCCCTGGGCCCGGACGGCGGGCTGTTCCCGTGCAGCGAATTCATCGGCCTGCCGGACTTCAGCGGCGGCAACCTGTTCACGGACAACCTGGACGAGGTGCTGGTGTCCCCGGCCTTCAAGCGCGTGACCGGCCGCAAGGTCGAGGACATCGCCTCCTGCCGGAGCTGCGCCATCCGGCACTTCTGCGGCTCGCCCTGCCCGGCCGAGGCCCAGGAGATGAACGGCGGCATGGACAAGCGGGGCGCCTTCTGCACCTTCTACGAGGAGCAGGTGCGCTACGCCTTCCGGCTTTTGGCGGACAAGAAGGCCGAGGCCTTCCTCTTCGACGGCTGGGACAAGGACGTGGAGACGACCTTTGACGTGAACCGGCCTTAGCGGCGCTTGAGAGTCGGCCTTCGGGCAGAGCAAAACGTGCGGATGATCGGCCCTGAGCGGATCATCCGCATTTTTCAAACGTACGTTTGACACCGTCTTCAAATTCAGTGTACGGATGGTTCATGCAGAACCCCGTGCTTGTTCTCCGACGCCTCCCGCTCAAGGCCCGCCTGGCGCTCTTGGCCCTCGCTCTGCTTGGCGCGGCGGCCCTCGGCGTGCGCAGCTACGTCCAGGGCAGGACAGCGACTTTCCAGGGCTACGTGGAGGCCGAGTACGTGCACGTGGCCTCGCCCGTGGCCGGGGCGCTGGCCGAACTGCGCGTGCGCCGGGGCCAGGAGGTCAAGGCCGGAGCGCCGCTGTTCGTGCTGGAGCAGGACTACGAGCGCGCGGCCCTGGCCGTGGCCACCCACTCCCTCAAGCAGGCCGCCGACAGGCTGGCCAATGTCCAGAAGGGCCAGCGGGCCCCGGAACTGGCTGCCATCAGCGCCCGCCTGGGCCAGGCCAGCACCGGCCTGAACCTGGCCGAGACCGAGTTCAAGCGCCGCCAGAAGCTCTTTGCCGAGCGCACCATCTCCGCCGAGGAGATGGACAAGGCCCGCACGGAATACGAGCTCAAGGTCCAGCAGGTGCGCGAGATGTCCGCCAACCTGT
>CAZXZF010000244.1:0-4518 GCA_964645095.1 uncultured Desulfocurvus sp.
TGCGGTACAGGAACTCCTCGATCTCGCGCGGATACACGTTCTCCCCGCCGCGGATGATCATGTCCTTGAGGCGCCCGGTGACGGCCACATAGCCCTCTTCATCCATGGTGCCCAGGTCGCCGGAGTGCAGCCAGCCGTCCATGTCGATGGCCGTGGCCGTGGCCTCGGGGTTGTTGTAGTAGCCGCGCATGACGTTGTAGCCCCGGCAGCAGATCTCGCCGATGACCCCGCGCGCGCATTCCTCATTGGTCTCGGGATTGACGATGCGCACCTCGATCCCGGGCATCTCGCGGCCCACGGTCTCGGTCATCTGGCGCAAGGAGTCGCCCTTGCGGGTCTGGGTCATCACCGGGCTGCCCTCGGTCAGGCCGTAGCAGATGGTGATCTCGCTCATATGCATGTCGCTGATGGCGCGTTTCATGAATTCGATGGGGCAGGGCGAACCGGCCATGATGCCGGTGCGCAGGGACGAGAAGTCGAAGCGGCCGAAGAGCTTGTGCTCCAGCATGCTGATGAACATGGTCGGCACGCCGTAGATGGCCGTGCACTTTTCCTGCTCCACGGATGTCATGGCCAGGACCGGATCGAAGTTCTCCAGGATGATCATGGCCGTGCCGTGGGTCACCGCGGCCATGACGCCGAGCACGCAACCGAAGCAGTGGAACAGCGGCACCGTGAGGCAGAGGCGGTCGTTTTCGCTGAAGCCCTGGTGCTCGCCGATCCAGTAGCCGTTGTTGCCGATGTTCACGTGGGTCAGCTGCACGCCCTTGGGAAAGCCCGTGGTGCCGCTGGTGTACTGCATGTTCACCACGTCATGCGGGGAGAGGGAGTCCTGCCGGGCCTGGTAGTCCTCGGGCGCGGTCATCACGGCCAGGGCCTGGATCTCGGGCAGGGTGTACATGCCGCGGTGCTTCTCCGCGCCGAGGAAGAGCACGCGCCTTAAGTGCGGGAACTTCCCGGCCTTGAGCCGTCCGCGCTCCTGGGTCTTGAGCTCCGGCACCAGGTCGTTGACCGTGGCCACGTAGTCGATGTCGCGGAAGCCGTCCATGAGAAAGAGATTCTCGCACTCGGACTGCCCCAGCAGGTATTCCAGCTCCGCGCGGCGGTAGTGGGTGTTCACGGTCAGGAGCACTGCGCCGATCTTGGCCGTGGCGAACATCAAGACGACCCAGTAGGGCACGTTGTTGGCCCATACGCCGACTTTTTCGCCCTTCTGCACGCCCAGGGCCATGAGCCCGCAGGCCACCTCGTCCACGAGGTCGGAGAACTGCCGCCAGGTGAGGCGGAAGTCGCGGTCCACGTAGACCACGGCGTCGCGGTTGGGCCACTGGGCCGCGGTCTCGTCGAGGAGCTGCCCCAGGGTGGCTTCGCGTGTGGGTTCTTTGCGCGGCATGGCTTACTCCGGGAAGTAGAGCACGGCGTAGATGGAGGCCGGCCCGCCCACTGCGGAGACGTTGTGCGGCACCACGGAGTTGAAGTAGGTGCTGTCGCCGGGGCCGAGGGTGCTTTTCTCGCGGCCGAAGACGAGCTGCACCTGGCCGCTCACGACCACGATGAACTCTTCGCCCTCGTGGGAAGAGAGGACTTTTTCGGCCTCGGGCTCCGGCGCCATCTCGATGAAGAAGGGCTCCATGTGCCGGTCGGTCTTGCCCCGGCCCAGGGAGTGGTAGGTGTGGCTGGCGGGGGTGTTGCCGCTCTGGTGCATGGCCAGTTCCTGGTCGCGCTCGCCGACGCGCACGATGAGCGGGTCGCGGCTGACCTGGTCGTCCAGGAAGGTGCCCAGGCGCAGGCCCAGGGCGCGGGCGATCTTCAAAAGCGGCCCGAGGGAGGGGTAGCGGTCCTCGGACTCCACGGCGGACAGGAAGGCCTGGTCCAGGCCGGTGCGTTCAGAGAGATCCGCCAGGCTCAAATTCTGCTTTTCGCGAAAGGAGCGTATGCGCTCACCCACTCGTCTGTCCATGCTGGCACCTTCAATCCTGCGCTGACGTTCACGTGTTGCCTGCCTGCGGCCCAGGCCCGACGCCCGGACCAGGGCCGCAGTCCCCACAATGCGCTCGGCCTTAGCGCATCCGGGGGTTTTTGTCGACAGGCGTGAAGTGTTTACTCACTTTTGGAGCGGTCCTCGGCAGTGGCGGCCCGGGGCGGGAGCCTGCCTTGTGGCCGGAGTGCTTGCCAGTGCAGGGCCATAGGTGCTAGCCTTGCAGTCCAGGAATCTTCCGCACCTGCAACCGATCGAGCCTGTACGATGGACAACAAGCAGCCTCAGGAAGACCACGCCCCGGTGTACCGCCCGGAGGGCGGCAAGAAGCTCAAGGGCCTGTTTTCCACCCAGACCGTGGAGAAGGTCGGCACCGGCACCACCCAGCGCAAGACCATCAGCAAGATGTTCTGGTTCTGCACGCAGAACGACGAGGGCCAGGTCATGGTCCAGGCCCTGAACAAGAACATGGTGCCAGCCGGGGCCAGCACCGCCGTGCCCCTGGAAGACTTTCTGAACAAGTACAATCCCGAGCCGGAGATGTACCTGAAGAACGTGTATCCGAAGATGCAGGAGCTGAACTCCACAGTGCAGCGCGCCGAGGAACAGCGCCAGCGCGGGGCCCTCTACAGCGCCCAGTTCGAGTACGAGAACGCGCTCGCCGTGGACGAGGAGAACGTGCGCGCCAACTTCGGCCTGGGGCTGACCTACGTGGAGCGCGGCGAGGCCACCAAGGCCAAGGACATCCTGGGCCGCATCGTGGGCCTGGACGCGGCCTTTGCCCCGGAGCACAAGCACCTGTTCAACGAGTTCGGCATCTCCTTGCGCAAGAGCCGCATGGTGGACCAGTCCATCGAGTACTACACCCGCGCCCTGACCATGACCGAGACCGACGAGAACCTGCACTACAACGCGGCCCGCGCCTTTTACGACAAGGGCGACCTTGCCAAGTGCCGCGAGCACCTGGCCCGCGCCCTGGCCATCAACCCCGCCCACGAGGAAGTGGCCAAGTTCATCGAGTTTCTGGACAAGAAGAAGTAGACCGGGCAGCCCAGGCCCCCTCCGGCGTGGGCAAGAACGCACTGCCCCGGCTTTTCCGCCGCCTGGAGGAGCCGCAGGCCGGTCAGGTGATCCTGGACAACCAGGGTGTGGACGCCCTGCCCCCGGCCCTGTTGCGCCGCCGACGAACTCCCTCCGGCAGATCCCGGCAGTGGTGCCTGGCCGCGTGCGCGAGAACCTGCTCCGGCCCTCTTCCCTCAGGGCCGCCAGCGGCCAGAAGAGCCCCGGCGATGGCGCACTGATTGAGCTTCTGGTCACCCTCCGCCGCGCTTTCGGCCCTGGCGCCCGCCCCTTCCTGCGCTGACCTGTCCGGCCTGCAATCGCCTATGGCGCATCGGGTTTTTCGTTGCGTTCCGCCTATGCAGCGTATACGCTCGGCCCATACTTCCCCAAAATCGAGCCACCCTGCGAGGCCCTCATGGTTCTGGACCGCCACCACATGCTGAGCCTGCACAACGTGTTCGAAGGGCTGCGCCTGGGCCTGTGCGACTACGCCGGGCCGTCGCGCGTGGCCCTGATCTACGCCCAGAAGCCGGGCGAGCCCCTGCGCGTGGTCGATCCGCAGGGCCTGCTCTCCGGGCACGAGCCCCGGCTCAGGGAATACTACCTGGACACGGACGAGTGGTGCCAGGGCCTGCCCGAGCCGGAGCACGTGACCTACTTCGACCAGGCCAAGGCCAAGCGCGTGGGCCTGGCAGGCATCGTGAGCCTGGGCGGGCGCTCCCCTGGCGTGGGCTACCAGATGTGGTTCACCGACCGGCACGTGGACCTGTGCTCCCCGGGCCCGCCCCGGCGCTGGCTCGAGCTGGCCCTGATGCAGTTGTCGAACAGCCTGGCCGCCAAGAACCTCTTCGCCCTGGACTCCACCGCGCAGATGCTCCAGGAGATGGCCCCCCACGCCGTGCACGACTTCATCGTGGACGAGCGTTCGCAGGGCAGCGGGCCGGACACGCGGCTGCGGGTGTACAACATCCTCGGGGCCATCATGCAGATCTCCAAGACCCCGGAGGAGGGCGCCTGGGCGCGCGGGCACCTGGCCTTTGTGGAGCCCTCGCGGCTGTCGCGCCTGCGCTACCTGATGCGCTTTCCCAAGGCCGAGCGCCCGCGCCTGGACAACAGCAAGCACGTGCGCAAGATGCTCCAGTCCGTGGAGCGCAGCAAGCGGCTGCTCGTGTCCGACGGCGAACACATCATCGGCATCGCCGTGGGCGAGCTGCCGCCCTCCAGCCTGTGCGCCCTGTTCAACGGCCGCCACGGCATGCTCTATCTGGACGACAAGCTGGTGTGCAGCTTTTCCGACGGGGCGTTTCAGTCCACCAACCGCAAGCCCAACCTGGTGATCCTGGAGGAGGCCTTGCTTGAATGGCCGCTTGATGAGGACCAGCGCGACGCCCTGTTCAGCTCGGTCTCGCGCATCGTGGCCGCAGCCGGGGAGCAGAAATACGGCTGCGCGCTCATCGTGGACCCCTACACCCCGCTTC
>CAZXZF010000245.1:0-4497 GCA_964645095.1 uncultured Desulfocurvus sp.
GTGGTCACGGCGCGCCGGGGCGGGGCCATCCACACCTTCGACACCCTGAACCACTTCTTCTTCATCGGCCAGATGGTGGTGCCCGGCTCCAGCTACTGGAACATGGGCTATGGCCGCGAGCCCGGCCAGGTCTCCGGCGACGAGGAGGCGCTCAGCACCATGCGCACCCTGGGGGCGAACATGGCCTGGCTGCTCAAGAAGATCCTGGCCTAGGCCCATGGATATGGTGCTGTTCCCCGCCCTGTTGGCGGGCCTTGCCCTGGGCGCTGGCCTCGCCTTTGTGCTGCTGCGCGCCCGCGCCGCCTCTGACTGCGCCGCCCTGCGCGCCGAGGCCGAGGCCGCTCTCGCCCAGGCCCGCTTTGCCGAGGCCGGACTGGCCGAGCGCCTGCGCGGGGCCGAGGAGCGGCTGGCCAGCCTGCTCTGCGACCTGGACGCCGCCCAGGGCGAGGCCCGGGGCCTGCGCGACGAGTTGCGCTCCGAGACCGGCCGGCGCGCCAGCGCCGAGGCCAAGGCCGATGAGATGGCCGCGCGCCTGCCCGGCCTGGAGGCGCGCCTGGGCGCCCAGGCCGAGGAGCTCTCGGCCCTCAAGGTGCGCGAGGGCGACCTCAGCGCGCGCATCGAGGAGGAACGCAAGGCGGCGCTGGAGAAGCTGGCCCTGCTGGAGGACCTGCAAGCCAAGCTCCAGGACACCTTCAAGGCCCTGTCGGCCAACGCGCTCAAGGACAACAACACCAGCTTCGTGGAGTTGGCCAAGGCGCACCTCTCAAGCTTCCAGGAGGCCGCCAAGGGCGACCTGGAGCTGCGCCAGAAGAACATCGAGGGCCTGGTCAAGCCCATCAAGGACTCGCTGACCCAGGTCGACGCGCGCATCCAGGAGATGGAGAAGAGCCGCCAGAACGCCTATGTGGAGCTGACCCAGCAGGTGAAGTTCCTGGCCTCGGACCAGGTGGACCTGAAGAAGGAGACCCGGAAGCTCGTGGACGCCCTGCGGCGGCCCACGGTGCGCGGCCGCTGGGGCGAGATGCAGCTCCGGCGCGTGGTCGAGCTGGCGGGCATGATCAACTACTGCGACTTCTCCGAGCAGACGAGCGTGAGCACCGAGGACGGGCGCTACCGGCCGGACATGGTGGTGCGCCTGCCCGGCGGCAAGAACGTCGTGGTCGATGCCAAGGCCCCGCTGGAGGCCTACCTCAACGCCTACGAGTCCCAGGACGAGGACACGCGGCAGCAGAGCATGCAGACCCACGCCCGGCAGATCCGCGACCACCTGAGCAAGCTCGGCCAGAAGAGCTACTGGGAGCACCTGAAGCCCACCCCGGAATTCGTGGTCATGTTCCTGCCCGGCGAGATCTTCTTCAGCTCGGCCCTGGAGCACGACCCCTCGCTCATCGAGGAGGGCGTGAAACAGAAGGTCATCGTGGCCTCGCCGACCACGCTCATCGCGCTGCTGCGCGCCGTGGCCTACGGCTGGCGGCAGGAAAAGGTCGCCGAGAGCGCCCAGCAGGTCAGCGAACTGGGCCGCGAGCTCTACAAGCGCATCGTGACCCTGGCCGAACACTTCGCCCGCGTGGGCAAGGGCCTGTCCGGCGCTGTGGAGGCCTACAACAAGACCGTCAGCTCGCTGGAATCGCGCGTGCTGGTGCAGGCCCGGCGCTTCAAGGAGCTGGCCGCTGCACCCGAAAAAGACCTGCCCGTGCTCGACCCGCTGGAAGTCACCGCGCGTGACGTGCAGGCGGGGGAAGAGTAAGCCGGAGAATTGGTTTACTGAGGTGTGTCTGTTTGTACGAGGTTTAGAACTTCCCGGAAAACAGGGTGTATCTCCCAAGAGACGTTTTGGTTCAGGGGGGTGCCAGGTGAAAAAAGAGTAGGGTTCGACTTGTAATAGATGTGTTCGTATTTAACCTTACCAGAGTCGTTCACACCAAGATTGCGCCGACCAAACACAAAACCGACCTCGTATAATATCTTGCATATTTCGGTGTCTTCCGAATCGGTCCCTTTGTTGGGTATTGTGGGGTTGAGATGGCTTAATACCCGGTTTTTAACTATTTTTTTCAGCGTATCCGTCTTCAGCTGGGTGTGTTGACCATGGAAAGAGTATATTATCTTATCAAGATCGGTGCACCTTGTCTTGAACTCAGCCGTAGTGTCAACAATTCTCTCTGTTCCAAAATCTTTAAGCTGCTTGATTATACAGTCGAGATCAATGTGTGATCTGTTGTTTTGCTTTGCGAAAGTCGCAGCCTTTTTGCACAACTCGATAACCCACCGTGGTCTGTGCATTGAAAGCGTATAAAGTGGGACATGGATTGACTTTTCTTCTTTTTTCCAATACACTGTTTCAGTGAATAGCAGCCCAATGATTGCCCGTTCCCTGGCGATAGTATTGCGATTGCACAGCAAGTCCGTGATGTGCTTCTCTTGTCCGGTCCGCTTAATATAGGATTCAACACGTTTCGCGAGTATCCTTCTGTAGTCATCCTCTGACCAGCTTAGTTCCAATAAATGAGGGCGGATGTGTGATGATGTGTCAAATTCTCTGCTGATCATCGCCCAGACGTTCGGCCTAAGTGAGAGCCTCAAGCGTATCTCCTGTAATTCTTGCGTGATGCTGATGCAAGCTGCGAAAAAAGCCGCAATCTTCGTAGAGTTAATTTTCGTTCCATCAAAGTTGTTATCGATGTCATCCAGCAGCAACCAGAACGGCGTCGTCTCCTTGAGATATCTTTGTAATATTTTATCATGACCGGTAGCATTTGGCGATGTAAATTCAACTTCTTTGTATTTCACTCTATCTAAAACAGATTTTACGAATGATCTTTCCTTGTAATTACTTCTCTCTGCTTCTTCAAGTAAAGTCATCGCATCATCTGTAAACGCGTGCTTAATCGTTGCCCCAATTTCTTTCGCAATAGATCCGTATATGTTTTTTTTCCACTCGCGAGTCCATTCGTCAAAATTGTGATGAGCAAGATTGGGGGATATTTTGTAGGCGCTCATTGACAAGCTAAGTTGGTTTAGGCCTTTCGCTTTGCTACCGACAAGATGGAAAAGACCTGATTTTCCCTCACCCTTATACGCTAAAGCGATTCTCATTTTTTTGTTGACGTCAAAAAAACTTTGCATCTCTTCTGGCTCGACGGCATATGATAAGAACACGCCTATGTCTTCGAGTTCGGCATTCTCGTGCCCAAAAAGTAGATCTGTGTTTGCAAGATCGAATTTTATTTTACCCATGTTTATCCCCTCTCTATCTTGTCTCACTATGCAATAGTTATTTTCTATATTCCTGCGTATCAAATGTCAACGAGCTTGCAATGAACGGCGGGTTCTCCAGGTCGGGCTTGTTTACGGCCAGGCGCGCGCCCGGCTTGCCGTCCACCAGGGCCACCACGCTGCCGCCCGCGCCTTCGAGCACGGCCTGACCGGCGGCGGAGTCCCATTCGCGCATGCCGGTGTTGAGGCGCGGGTACAGGTCGGCCTTGCCCTCGGCCACCAGGCAGAACTTTAGCGCGCTGCCAGCGGTGATGCGCTCGGCCACGTTCTTGTCCGCCAGCCAGGCCTCGGTCTCCGGCGAGGGGTGCGAGCGGCTGGCCAGCACCGTGAGGCCCGCCGGGTCGGGCTGGCGCACGCGGATGGCCTGCCAGGGCTGGCCGGTGGACCCAGGCCCGACATCGCGGCGGAACGCCCCAAGGCCCAGGCCGCCCACATAGGTCTTGCCCCACACGGGCACGTGCACCGCGCCAAGCGCCGGGAAGCCGTCCTCGGCCAGGGCGATGCACACGCAGAATTCGCCGAGTTTCTTCACGAACTCCTTGGTGCCGTCCAGCGGGTCCACGATGAACAGCCGCTGCCAGCGGGCGCGGGTCGCGTAGGGCTGGGCCGCGCCCTCTTCGGAGAGCACCGGCACGCCGGGGAAGCGTTCGGCCAGGCCGCGCAGGATGGTTTCGTGCGCCGCCAGGTCGGCGCGGGTCAGCGGCGAGGCGTCGTCCTTGTACTCCACCGTGAAGCCGGAGCGGCGCACCTCCATGATGGCCGCGCCTGCGGCCTCGGCGATGGCGGCCAGGGCGGCGAGGTCCGGTGCCGGGCTCGCTGCGGCCTGCGCTTCGGCGACGGTTTGCGCTTCCGCAACGGTCTGCGCGTCCGCAACGGTCTGCGCGTCCGCGACAAGGCGCAGCGTCCAGGCCTGACCCGAGAGCGCGGCCAGGAGTCCGGCGCGATCGATCTGCTGGCCGTCCAGGCGGAAGCCGGCCTGGGCCAGGGCGTGCGGGTCGGCCTCGAGCAGTTCCGCCAGCCGCCCGGAGCGCAGGGAAGCACCCTGTTCGAGCACGGCGGAAAGGCATTCCAGGGCCACGCTGTTGAAGAGCTTCAGGGTCACGGACAGCGGCTCGGCCGTGGCCCTCCGGCTGGCCCCGTCGTGGGGGATGTTGTGGGCGATGTCGTGGGCGATGCCCTCGCGGAACACGCCCACCGGGCTGCCCCGGCGCATGGCGATGC
>CAZXZF010000246.1:0-4484 GCA_964645095.1 uncultured Desulfocurvus sp.
CGTCCATGACAAAGGTCTTGGCGATGTCGTCGAAGATCCAGTCGTCCACCTCGCGGGTGGTAGCCTCCCACCCATAGACCCGACCCACGCGCTTGCTGATGTCGCCTGCGCCCTTGTAGCCGTGGCGCTTCATGCCCTCGATCCAGGCCGGGTTGAGCAGGCGCGTGCGAACCACACGGCGGATTTCGTCGGCCAGGTCGCGCACCTCCACGCGGCTGGGCTCGCGGGTGTCGCCGTAGTAGCCCTTGACCTCGCCGTCCCCGAACTGCCGGGCCGCCGCCATCATGCCGCCGTGGGTGCCGTAGTAGCCGCAACAGTTGAACAGATCGTGCTCGTCAGAGACGACCTTGTTGTAGCTCACGTCCACGGTGGACAGCGCGGCCTCCAGTTGCCGGGGCCGGTGTTCGCCGAAGATGTCCCGCCCATAGGCGTAGGAGTTCCAGTAGACGAAGATGTCCGCCAGATCGGCTTCGGTCTTCCAGGCCGAAGCGTAGACAGCCAGATTGACCCCCGGCTGGTAGGTGCCGGGTTTGGCCGAGAACAACCGCAAGGTGGACTTCCTCCACCCGGCTTCGCCGTCTTCATGGGCGTCAGTCAGCTTGCTGAACGTTTCCCTGGCGTGCTTGCGCACGTAGTTGTCGTCGTCAGATTCGTCGAGCCCGGCCACATGGTGGATGGCCTCGTCAACCAGCGCCATGTTCTCCGGGAAGCTGTCGCGCAGCAGGCCCGAGACGCGGATGGTCACGTCCACGCGCGGGCGGCCCAACTCGGTGAACGGGATGACCTCGAAGCCGTGCACATGGCCGTTGCCATTCCACTTCGGTTTGACGCCGATGAGGTGGAAGATTTGCGCCATGCCCTCGCCGTCGGCCCACATCATGTCATTGCACATCCAGAACATGGCCACGTTCTCGGGCACGCGGCCCTCCTCGCGCACATGCTTGGCGATGATGGCGTCGGCCAGGCGCATGCCCACCATGTGCGCGGCCTTGGTGGGCACGCGCCTAGGGTCCAGCGAGTAGAAGTTGCGGCCCGTGGGCAAGATGTCCTCGCGGCCCCTGGTGATGATGCCGGACGGTCCCGGCTGGATGTAGCCGCCGCCGAAGCCGTGCAACAGCGCATCGATCTCCTTGGACGCCTCCACACGGGCGTTCACTTCCAGGATGCGACGCAGCAACTCAGGCAGAGAGGTGGTGTGGGAAGTGTCCACGAGCCGTTCGCCCACAAGGGCCAGCACCGCCTGTTCAAAGGCGTCGGCGTCAGCACTGGCGAGCGCAACCCCGCAGGCCTCGCGGCCCAGGCGCTCCACGTCCGCCAGCAGTTCGGAATGGCTGGCCCGCCAGCGCGGGTGGATGGCACTCGGCTCGGCCAAGAGCGCGCCCAGGTCCAGGTCCATCATACGGCACAGGGTCTTGCGCAAAGAATACTCGTCGTCCACATCGTAGCGCAGTATGGACCAGAGAAAGGCGTGGCGGCGCTCACCCTCGGACAGTTCACCGAACACATGCATGCCGTCGTCGTGCTGTGTGCCGCGGATGAGCCCCAGAGCCTCGTGCAGGGCCGTGGTGAGTTGGTCGAAGCCCATGTCCGCCGCGCCCTTGCCCCCTGCGCTCTTGATGGACCCGAGCAGGTTGGCCTTTTCCGCCAGGTCGCGGATGAGATGCTCCAGCATGTGCGCGCGGGTCTTGTCCGCCGCCTTGGCCTGCTCGTACTCAGCCAGGTGGCGGCCCAACTCGTCGAGCTCCTCGTAGAGTTCGGTGTGGGTCATGGCCGTGGTCATGTGGTCCACCAGGGCCGCGTAGCTGCGGCGTTTGGCGATGGTGCCCTCGGGCGGATTGTCGGAGTTGTAGATGTACAGGTGCGGCACCTCGTGCAGGGCCAGGTCCGGCAGGCAGGAGGCGGACAAGCCCACGCTCTTGCCGGGCAGGAACTCCATGTTGCCGTGGGTGCCAACGTGGACCAACACATCCGCGCCGAATCCTTCTTCAGGGCCTTCTTGCAGCCAGCGGTAGGCGGCGAGATACTGGTGTGGTGGCGGGATGTCCGGGTCATGGAGAATTTTGCAGACCCGGCCGTCGCAGCGCGGGCCAGCGCAGCCGCGCTTGGGCTGCACACAAATGGCCGCATTGCCGTAGGTCACGCCGGTGATGACTATCTTGCCCTCAAAGATCATGGCCGGGGGCACGCCGTTCACTTCCTGACCCGGCGGGTTGCCCCAGGCCTCGGCAATGCGCGTGCGCACCGTCTCCGGGTATTGTCCCCACCAGCCGAGGTAGGTTGTGAGCGGCAGCAGGGCCAACGCCCCGCCCTTCTTGACGATCTCGTCCACAGTGGTCCAGCGGAACTCGCTGATCGCTTTACGCGACATCACAGTCTCAATGAGCTCCGCGCCGGTGGCGGGCGGGTCCACGCTGTAGCCCTGGGCCTTCATGGCCGCCAGAATCCGCGCCACGCTCTCCAGCGAATCGAGCTTGGCCGCGCCGCCCACGCTGGCCTCCACCGAGGCGCAGGGGTCATTGTGCAGGATGAAAGCGACCTTGCGCATCCCCACGGGTTTTTGGCCCATGCGGATGTAGGCGGCCACGCGCCGGGCCAGGTGCGTGCTGCGCTCCGGCACCACGGTGCGGCGCTCCATGGTGGCCCCGGTGGCCGCGCTCTCGTATTTGGTGCCGCCGCCGAGATATATGGGCTCGATGACGCCCTCGAACTCCGGCATGGCCACGGACCAGGAGACCTCACTGCCCAGGCCCTGGGGGTCTGCCTCCCATTCGTCCACGGACTTGGAGGAGGAAAACACTGGCTGGAACACGGGCACGCCAAGCTCGGTCAGCGCCGCCACGCCCGAGGCTGCGGCATTCTTCTGTCCGGCTTCCGAGCCGTCTGCGGCGCTTCTGGTGTGGCCCAGAAAAAAGGACACCAGCTTGACCACGGCGGAGAGTTTGGGCGCGGCGGGGTCGAGAAAGACTTCGCGCAGCCAGCCCAGCGCGCCCTTGTTGCCGAGCCCGTCATCCTTGATGGTGTTGCTGAAGATGGGCAGCACGCGCAGACCCAGTTTCTCCAGGTCGGCTATGAGCCGCTCCTCCACCTCCAGGCTCTCATTGACCCAGAAGTGGCGGCCCACGATGAGGCCCACCCAGGGCGCGTCGGCCAGGCCCTTGGCCTCGGCATGGCCCTGGTGCCAGGCCAGATACTCGGCCAGGGCGGCGAAGTGTCTTACTGGCGCTGCCGGATGCCACAGGCCCTCCCAGGGCACGGGCTGGGGCTCCGGTGCATCCAGCTCCGCATACTCCGGGCCGCCGAACTCACGCGCCAGGGCCTTGAGCATGTTCACCACGTTCTGGGTGCCGCCATAGGTCATAGCCCGGTGGGCGTTCCGCACCACCTCGGCCCTCGCCGTGGAAAGCCCCCAGAGCGAGGGGTCATAGCTCAGGCAGACCACAGGCACATTCTTGCCGAGGGCGCGGATTTCCGGCTCCAGCTCCTCCCAGAAGTCCTCGGCCGCGCGGTACAGGAACACGGCCTGGGACGAGCGCATGTCCTCCAGCACCTGGACGGCTTTTTCCGGGTGCTGCTCCAGTGTCTTGGCCGGATACAGGTGCAATGTGAGCCAGGGCAAGGCCTCGGCGGCACGCGCCAAGGCCTCGGCGTGGCTGTTCCAGACAAGGGCGGTGATCTTCATGGGGGGCTCCTATAGGTGCAGCAAGGCTAGAATATCCAGGCCACGCCCATGGTGATGAGCCTGCCGGGGGCCTCAGAGGCGGAGGTCTCCTGCACATGCACGTCAAGCACGTTGGACACGGCGAGCGAGAGCTCCAGCTTGGAGGCCTCCAGGGCAAAGGCCTTGGCCAGTTTCACGTCCAGAACGTCATACTTGCCATAGGCTATGGTGTTTTGGGCATTGGAGAAGATCTTGCCCACCCAGCGGTTCACGGCGGACAAGGTGAAGAGTGTGGGGTCGTTGAAGGACAGGCCCACGGACGTGGTGGACAACGGCGTGCCGGTGACCCGCTGGCCATCGTATGCGCCGCTCATGAGCTTGGGGTCGCAGCGCTGGTAGTTCACGAAACTGCGCCAGTGATCCCAGAAGGTGTATTCCAGCTCGGTCTCGATGCCGCCGGTGTCCACGGTGCCGATGTTCTGCTTGTTGTAGGTGTTGGCAGCCACCAGCACATTGTCGATGTAGTCCGTCGCGTGGTTCTTGTAGGTGGTGATGGACAGGCGCAGATTGTCCAGCGGGGTGATGTCCACGCCGCCCTCAATGGACTTGAGGCGCTCGGGCTTCAGGGCGTCATTGCCGTAGTAAGTGCTCGTGCTGATTTTGCTCAGGCCATAGAGTTCGTTGAGCGTGGGGGAGCGGAAGGATTCGCCGTAGGCCGTGCGGAAGGACAGCCAATCCGTGGCGGTGTAACGCGCGCCGATGCGGCTGGTAAGGGCGCGCACGATCCTCTTGTCCACGTCCCTGCGGGCGATGCCCGAGGCGCGCT
>CAZXZF010000247.1:0-4437 GCA_964645095.1 uncultured Desulfocurvus sp.
TCGCGCAGGTCCGAGAGCATGGGGCGCTTGTCGCTGCGCTCCTCGACCTTGCGGTTGAGCTGGGAGAGCGCGATGACCGGGATGTTCAGCTCCTTGGCCAGGGCCTTCAGGTTGCGCGAGATGTCGGAAATTTCCTGTTCGCGGGAGTCGATGTCGCGGCTGGCGCGCATGAGCTGGAGGTAGTCCACCACCACCAGGCCCAGGTTGTGCTCGCTTTTGAGCCTGCGGCAGCGGGCGCGCAGCTCCATGGTGGAAAGGGCGGCGGTGTCGTCCACGAAGAGCGGGGCGTTGGAAAGCACCTCGGCCGCCTCGTACAGATCGGCCCAGTCCTTGTCCTCCAGGTAGCCGCGGCGCAGGCTGCCCAGGTCCACCTTGCCCTGGCAGCACAACAGACGCATCATGATCTGGTCCATGGACATTTCCAGGGAGAAGATGGCCGTGGGCGTGGGCGTCTCGCCCTTGATGGCGGCATTGAGCGCCAGGTTCAGGGCAAAGGCGGTCTTGCCCATGCTGGGGCGGCCGGCCACGATGATCAAATCCGAGTTCTGCATGCCTGCGGTCATCTCGTCGAGCTTGTCGTAGCCCGTGGTGGTGCCGGTGCACAGCGCCTGGTGCCCCACGCGCTTCTGCAGCTCCTTGAAGACGCGGACCACCAGGTCCTTGCTGGTGTGCACCGTGGTCTTGGTGCGCACGTCGGAAATCTGGAAGATGGACTGCTCGCTCTTGTCCAGCAGGCCTTCGATGTCCTGGGAATCGTAGCAGTTGCCGATGATGTCGCTGGCGGCCTCGATGAGGCGCCGGGCCACGGCCTTGTCGCGCACGATGGCCGCATGGTGCAGGGCGTTGGCCGCGCTCACGGGCGAGGACGCCAGTTCGGCCAGGTACACCGGCCCGCCCACGCTTTCCAGTTCCTGGGTCTGCGAGAGCTGTTCGCTCACCGTGATCAGGTCGACGGGGGAGTTCTGGGAGTAGAGGGTCTCGAAGCTGCGGAAGATGATGCGGTGGGCCGGGGAGTAGAAGTCCTCGGAGCGGATGAGGTCCACGAGTGAGTGGAAGAGCGAATTGCGTAAAAAAACCCCCCCCAGAACCGCCTGTTCGGCTTCCAGGTTCTGCGGGGGGACATTGCGCGAGAGAGCGGCGGAGGCCCGTTCCAGGGCCTCCGCGCCGTCTTCTCGCTTCTTGCCCTTGTTATGCCTCGGGCTGCTCAAGTTCGGGTTCTTTTTCCGGCTGTCCATGCTTGATCACGCGCAGTTTCAGTTCGCCCTTCACGTCGGGGTGCAGGCGGATTTCCACATCGTATTCGCCCAGGGAACGGATGGCGTCGGGCATGTCGATTTTGCGGCGATCGATTTCGATGCCCTGCTCGAGCAAGGCGTCGGCAATGTTGACCGCAGTGACGGAGCCGTAGAGCCTGTCGCCCTCGCCCACGCGCACGGTGATGGCCACCTTGGCGGCTGCGATCTTGGCGGCCAGTTCGGTGGCCTCGGCGCGCAGGGAGTCGGCCTGTCCGGCCAGCTTTTTGCGCTCCAGTTCAAACTGTTTCAGATTGGCCTCGGAGGCCATCATGGCCAGGCCCTGGGGAATCAGGTAGTTTCGCCCAAAGCCGGGCTTGACCGCGACGATGTCCCCCAGGCGGCCCAGGGCATCCACGTCGGCGCGCAAGATGAGTTTCATGGTCATGCCCTCCTAGACGGTCTTCTTCTTGACGTCCGTGCTGTGCACGGTGGTGTAGAACAACAGAGCCATCTGCCTGGCGCGCTTGATCTCGGTGGTCAGGCTGCGCTGATGCTTGGCGCAGGTACCGGTGATGCGCCGGGCGATGATCTTGCCACGCTCAGTGATGTAGTCGCGCAGGATGTCCGCACGCTTGTAGTCAAGCGGCAGGTTCTTGTCTGCGCAGAAACGGCAGAACTTCCTTTTCGGGGTGAACTTCTTACGAAAAGCCATGACTATGCCTCCTCTGCTGCGGGCGCAGGCGCGGCTGCAACTGCGTCGGCCAGGCGGACAGTGACGAACTTGAAGATGCCGTCGGTGATGCGGACGTTGCGCTCCAGCTCGGCCACAAGGGCGCCGGGGGCCAGGTACTCGAGGCGGACGTAGTGGCCGCGCGTCAGCTTGCGCACGGGGTAGGCCAGGATCTTGATGCCCCAGTCATCGACGAGGGTGATCGTGCCCCCGTCGCGCTCGATGATCCCGGTGAGATTCGTCAGAATCTCCTTGCGGTTTTCTTCCGCCAGTTCCGGACTCAGGAGCAGCAGAGTCTCGTAGTTGTTGAGCATGTAAATCTCCTTTTGGGCTTTGGCCCTTCCCACACAGGGGAAGAGCAAGGTAGAGGGGTGCTCTTACTTGCTCATTTGCGCGCTGTCAAGCCTCATCGGAATCCTTGCGCTTCTCGGGCGTCTCCCAGACGTCCGGGGGGCGGGGCATTCAGCACCGCATGCCGAATTTCGGCAGGACCACGCCCAGGTAAAGATAGGCGACTCCCGCAAGGATGAGCAGGAACAGGATGTTGTCCCACATGGCGCAAGCCTTTGCCGGGCTATTTGCCCTGGCTGTCCTTGTCTTTTGCGTCCTTCTTTTCTTCGCCCTTCTTTTCTGTTTCAGAAGGCGGCGTCCAGCCGCACTGCTTCTTGGGGCCTCAGCCCCCGCCCAGGCCGGGCACCAGTCGGCTGAGCGCGAACCAGGCCAGCACCACGGCCAAAAGAATCCATAGGGCGTCCATGCTTCTCCTTCTATATGCCGAGTTCGCGCCCGGTGAGCAGGCGGTAGGCCTCCAGGTACTTGGTCCTGGTCTGGTCGATGATCTCTTGCGGAATCTTTGGCGCAGGCGGGCGCTTGTTGAACTGGATGCTCTCCAGCCAGTCGCGCAGAAACTGCTTGTCGAAGCTCTGCTGGCCGCGTCCGGGCGCGTAGTCGCTCATGGGCCAGAAGCGTGAGGAGTCCGGGGTCAGCACCTCGTCGATGAGAATCAGCGTTTCCTTACCGCCTTCGGCCACGGTACCGAATTCAAACTTGGTGTCCGCAATGATGATGCCGCGCCCCTCGGCATAGTCGCGCCCGGCGGAGTAGATGGCGAGCGCCAGGTCCTGGGCCTGGGTGGCCAGGGACGGGCCTGTGATGCGCATGGCCTCGGCCACGGAGATGTTCTCGTCGTGCGCCCCCAGCTCGGCCTTGGTGGACGGGGTGAACAGGGGCTTTTCGAGCTTGTCGGACTCGCGCAGGCCTTGGGGCAATGTGTGGCCGCAGACAGCGCCTGACTTCTGGTAGTCCTTCCAGCCGCTTCCGGTGATGTAGCCGCGCACGATGCACTCGATGGCCAGCGGCTTGGCCCGGCGCACGAGCACCGCGCGTCCTTCCAGCAGATCGGCGTGGGCCTGCAGGGGCTTGGGGAAGTCGCGCACGTCGGTGGCCAGCAGGTGATTGGGCACCAGGTGCGCGAATTTCTCCATCCAGAACAGGGTGATCTGGTTCAGCACCACGCCCTTGAGCGGGATGGGGTCGTCCATGATCACGTCAAAGGCCGAGATGCGGTCCGTGGTGACGATGAGCAGGGTGTCCGGGCCGGTCGCGTAGATGTCGCGCACCTTGCCGCGCGAGAGAAGCGGATATTCGGTGAGTGCTGTGCTGGTGACGCATTGCATGGCGTGCTCCGTTATGCTGTTGCGGTAAGGTTAGAGGGGGGCCGGTCGCCCAGATCTTCCAGGCGGCACTCGACGCTGCGGGCGTGGGCCGTGAGGCCCTCCAGGTGCGCCATGCGGGCGATCTTGGACCCGTGCCTGCGCAGGTAGTCGGGCGTGGTGGCGATGATGCTCGATTTCTTGCAGAAGGTCTGCACGGACAGGGCCGAGGAGAAGCGCGCAGTGCCCAGGGTGGGCAGCACGTGGTTCGGCCCGGCGAAATAGTCGCCCACAGGCTCCGGGCAGTGCTGGCCCAGGAAGATGGCCCCGGCGTTGCGCACGCGGCCAAGCAGGCCGAAGGGCTCGGCCACGGCCAGTTCCAGGTGCTCCGGCGCGATGGCGTTCACGAGAGCAAGTCCCGCTTCCAGGGAATCGACCACAAGCACCCCGCCCCACAGTTCCAGGGATTTCCTGGCCAGCTCGTTGCGCGCGAGCTTTGGCAACTGCTCGGCCAGGGCCTTGCGCACACCCTTGGCCAGCTTTGGGCTCGCGGTGATGCACAGGGCTGCGGCCAGGGGGTCGTGCTCGGCCTGGGAGAGCATGTCCGCGGCCAGCCAGGCCGGATTGGCCGTGTCATCGGCCAGGATGACGATCTCGCTTGGCCCGGCGATCATGTCGATGCCGACTTCGCCCACGAGCAGGGCCTTGGCCGTGGCCACGTAGATGTTGCCTGGCCCGGCGATGACGTCGCAGGGGCGGATGGACTTGGTGCCATAGGCCAGGGCCGCGATGGCCCAGGCGCTGCCCGCGCGGTGGATCT
>CAZXZF010000248.1:0-4437 GCA_964645095.1 uncultured Desulfocurvus sp.
GGGAGATCATCCTCGACCCGGAGAGCTTCATCGACAAGTACCGCCTGCCCGGACCGGCCAAGGACATGGCCCGCTACCAGGTCCTGCGCGAGACCGTTGGTGCGCGCCCGGCGCACTTCTTCGTGGACATCGAGCCGCGCCTGGTCCAGAGCCTCAAGCTGGTGGACGCCAAGGGCCAGAGCGTGAACGTGCGCTGGACCTCCGGCGGCGAGGTGCCGCTGGCGCCCGGCGAGTACACCGTGGCCGAGGCCGCGAGCAATGGCCCGGCCAGCCGTCTTTTGCCCGTGCTCGGCAACCGGCCCCTCAAGACCGGCGAGAAGTTCCGCCTGGAAGCGGGCCGGACGCAGCTTCTGACCCTGCGCCAGTCGACGACCTTCGCCGGGCTGGGGGCCATGACCCTGGTGCCCGGGGCGTCGTCCAGGCTTGCCGACAAGGCCCCGGACACGACTGTGGCCAAGGCCGCGCCTGTGAAAAATGAGGGCAACAGCGAGGGCCGGTCCGAGCTCAGGGCCGCAGTCAAGCCCGCTGACAAAGCCGTTGCCAAGCCCGAGGCCAAGGTTGCGGCCAAGGCCGTCGCCAAGGCCGTTGCCAAGCCTGCCGCCAAGAGCGCGTCCAAGCCCCTGGCCAAGATTGATCCCAGGACCGGGGCCAAGGCTGATGCCAAGACCGGGGCCAAGGCTGATGCCAGGACCGGGGCCAAGGCTGATGCCAAGACCGGGGCCAAGGCCCTGGCCAAGGCCGGGGCCAGGCCGGACGCCAGGGTCGCCGTCAAGCCTGCTGCCAGGCCCGAGGCCAAAGCCGAGGCCAAGCCCGAGGCCAAGCCCTCCGCCAAGGTCGACGCCAAGGTCGACGCCAAGGCTCTGGCCAAGGCCAAGCGCCTCTCGGCCACCCCTGACCGCACCGCGCAGTTCTGATCTTTCCGCCCCGGCCCCGGCCCTTGCCTCCTGATTCCGACGGGTGTATCAACCCAGCCCATGACGACCCGCACCCCCTGTTTCCCCCTGGCCCTGGCCGCCCTGGTTGCGCTCTTGGCCCTGCTCCCGGCCTGCGCGAACAAGGCCGTGGCGCCGCCCTCGGTGCTGCTCCCGCCCGTTGCCGTGCAGCAGCCCCAGCCGTCAGCGCCGCAGAACTGGCTGCGCCCCAGCCTGTTCTACGCCACCAACCGCAACGTCCTCGATCCCGGCACGCCGGCCAGGAGCGCCCGCTACGGCGGCCAGCGCTCGCGCGAGACCTCCTACGGCGAGTGCCGCCTGAGCCTCTCCGGCACCGGGGCCGGGGCCGCGGACCGCATGGACGTCCAGGTCGGCCTGGAGAACACCAGCCGCACCACCCGCGCGCGTTTCCTCGGCGATGTTGAACGTGCGGCGGCGCGCACCCCGGGACGCGAGGTGCTGCTCTTCGTGCACGGCTTTGACAACAGCTTCGAGGACGCGGCCAAGACCGCCACGCGCATCATGCACGGCGTGGGCTTCCAGGGCGCGGCGCTGATGTACAGCTGGCCCTCGGCCGCAAGCGCCGTCAGCTACCTGCAGGACCGCAACAACGCCTACTGGGCCGTGCACTACCTGAAGGAGCTTTTGTCCGACCTCGCGGCTGACCGCTTCATCGACCGCGTGAGCGTGGTCGTGCACAGCATGGGCAACGAGGTCTTCATCCGCGCCTACAGCGAGCTGGCCGACGAATGCGCGCGCGCAGGGAACGCCGACCTGAAGAAGATCAGGAACATCGTGCTCGCCGCGCCCGACGTGGACCGCGAGATCTTCCTCGACCAGCACGCGCTGAAGCTCATGAGCCAGGGCGCGCGCATCGTGCTCTACGCCTCGCGCTCGGACATGGCCCTGGCCGCCTCGTCCCTGGCCCAGGGCGGCGACTACGAACGCCTGGGCAAGAACGTGGTCTGCGTGCCCGGCCTCGCCGTCACCGACGTCTCCGACGTGCGCACCGACCTGCTCGGGCACTCCTGGATCGGCGACAGCCGCTCCGTGCTGACCGACCTGCGCTGCGTGCTCTCCGAGGGCTGCAACCGCTATGCGGGCAAGCTCCTGCAGGAATACATCTGCCCGCCCGCCGCGCGCTACTTCCTGGCCGCCCCGGGCAGCCCGGACCGCGCCACCAGCGGCCAGTCCTTCTGGCGGCTCAATGTCACGGACACAGGCAACGGTCCCACCCTCGGCGGCTACAAGCTGAATCTGCCCTGGTAGCGGGGCCCTGGGAGCAAGGGGCCTGGCCGGAGCCTGAATCCCCGGCCTCGCCTCCCGCGTGTTCCAGCCCGCAGTCCGACACATTCCTTGACTGCCTCCGCTGGGGAGGGATACAGCTCAGAGTAAGGTCACCCCCCAAGGCCTTTCGGGTTAAAGGACAGCAGCGGCGGTGAGTTCGATGACCGTATCCATCCGCACCCGTTTGATCGCCCTCGTGCTCGCTGCGGCCCTGCCGGCCGTGGTCATCATGGTCATCACCGGCCGCGAGCTCGAAGAGAGCGTGGTCAACGCCGCCGAGCAGAACGCCCTGCAACAGGTGCAGAACATGGCCGCCCACCACGAACGCATCGTGGAGAACGCGCGGCTGCTGCTGGCCACCCTGGCCAAAACCGTCGAGGTCCGGGGCCTGGACCGCCCGGCCTGCCAGGAGCTTCTGCAAAGCGTCCAGCTGCGCAACCCGGTCTACGTGTCCCTGACCCTGGCCGACGCCTCGGGCGCAGTCCTGGCCCGCGCCCCGGACAAGACCTTCGCCGCGCAGACCGGCAGGCTGTCCGACGCCTCCTTTTTCAAGGACGCCGTGGCCCGGGGCGACTTCGTCACCGGAGACTACGTCTACCTGCGCGACGCCCGGCGGGTGATCATCAACTTCGCCCAGCCCGTTGCCGAGCCGCCAGGCAAAATCCGGGGCGTGCTCGTGGCGGCCTTTGACCTCAACCACTTCGGCAGCCTCTTTGCCGAGGCCGGGCGGCCCGCAGGCTCGGTCTTCACCCTCACCGACGCCAAGGGCACGCGCCTGACGCGCTTCCCGGAAACCGAGAAGTACACCTGGGTCAGCGATCTGCCCCGGATGATCGAGCGGATGTCCGGCCCCAAGGACGAGGGCACCTTCCGCGAGGTCGGCGTGGACGGGGTGCTGCGGCTCTACGCCTTCAAGCGCCTGCATTTCGAGGGCGCGCCCTTCCCGCATCTGATGATCCGCCTGGGCATCCCCGTGGGCGAGGCCCTGGCCAGCGCGCGCAGCGTGGTCCTGCGCAACCTGGCCCTGCTGCTGGCCGCCGCCGTGCTGGCCATGGGCTCGGCCTGGGCCCTGGGCGAGGTGGCCGTGGTGCGCAAGCTCAAGGGGCTCCTGGCCGCGGCCGCGCGCCTGGGGGCCGGGGAACTCGGCGCGCGCAGCGGCCTGACGGGCGGCAACGACGAGATCGGCCGCCTGGGCCAGGCCTTTGACGCCATGGCCCAGGCGCTGCAAGAGCGCGAGCAGGAGCGCCAGGCCTTTGAAACCGAGGTCTGCCACCTGAACGAGTTCCTGGAGGAGCGCGTCGAGCAGCGCACCAGGGAGCTGGCCGCAGCCAACAAGGAGCTTACCGAGGCCATGGAGCGCCTGTCCCAGGCCCAGCAGCAGCTCATCCAGTCCGAGAAGATGGCCTCCCTGGGCGGGCTGGTGGCGGGCGTGGCGCATGAGATCAACACCCCGGTCGGCATCGGCGTCACTGCGGCCTCGCACCTGGAGGCCAAGACCAGGATCATGCTGGAGGAATACCGGAGCGGCGAACTCAAGCGCTCCAGGCTGGAGGCCTTCTTGACCATGTGCGACGAGTCCACGCGCATGATCCTTTCGAACCTGCGCCGGGCCTCGGACCTGATCCGCAGCTTCAAGCAGGTGGCCGTGGACCGCTCCACCGAGGAACGCCGGGTGTTCCGCCTGCGCGAGTACCTGGAGCAGGTGCTGCTCTCGCTGCGGCCCTACCTCAAGAAGACCGCCATCGTCGTGGACCTCGACTGCGACCCGGGGCTCGAGATCGACTCCTACCCCGGCGTGTTCTCCCAGATCCTGACCAACCTGGTGCTGAACTCCCTGCAACACGCCTTTGACCCCGGCCAGGCCGGGCGCATCGGCATCGCCCTGGCCCAGGAGCAGGACCGCCTGCGCTTCAGCTTCAGCGACGACGGCAAGGGCATCGCCCCGGAACACCTGGGCAAGATCTTTGAGCCGTTCTACACCACCTACCGCCAAAAGGGCGGCAGCGGGCTCGGACTGTCCATCGTCTACAACCTCGTCTCGCGCACCCTGGGCGGCAATATCCTCGTGGCCAGCGAACCGGGACAGGGCACGACCTTCAACATCAACGTGCCGCTGGACAGGACCACTGCCCAGACCAATGCCCAAACCGACGGCCAGGCCAAGACGGGACAGTTCGCGGGGACTCCCGGCGGCCAAGGGGCCTGAGGCCAGGGGCGC
>CAZXZF010000249.1:0-1330 GCA_964645095.1 uncultured Desulfocurvus sp.
CGCGTGCTGCACACCGGCGACTTCAAGATCGACCGCAACCCCATGGACGGCCACGCCACGGACATGGACGCCATCCGCCGCTTTGCCGAGCCCGGCGTGAAGCTGCTCATGAGCGACTCCACCAACGTGGAGCGCGAGGGCTTCGCCCTGACCGAGCGCGAGATCATGGCCTCCCTGCGCGAGATCTTCGACAAGGCCAGGGGCCGCATCATCGTCACGCTGTTTTCCAGCCACATCCAGCGCCTGCAGGAGATCTTCGACCTGGCTGCGGCCTGCGGACGCAAGGTGGCCATCTCCGGCAAGAGCCTGGCGCGCAACATCGACCTGGCGCGCGAGCTCGGCTATCTGCGCATTCCCGCAGGCACCCTGCTGGAGGTGGAAGAAGCCGGGGGCCTGCCGGACGGGCAGGTGGTGCTTGTGGTCACCGGCTCCCAGGGCGAGCCCCTGGCCGCCCTTTCGCGCATGTCGCTGGACGAGCACCGCCAGATGCGCATCAAGAAGGGCGACCTGGTGCTTTTGTCCTCGCGCTTCATCCCCGGCAACGTGCTGGCCATCACCAAGGTCATCAACCGGCTCTACAAGCTGGGGGCCGAGGTGCTCTACGAGAAGGTCCAGGCCATCCACGCCTCGGGCCACGCCCACCGCGAGGAGCTGCGCATCATGCTGGAGGCGGTAAGGCCCAAGTATTTCGTGCCCATCCACGGCGAGTACCGCCACCTGGTGAAGCACACGCGCCTGGCCGTGGAGTGCGGGGTGGCGCCGGAGCGCGCCATTGTGCTGGAGGACGGCCAGCCCCTGACCATTCTGGCCCAGGGCATCCGCCTGGAGGACGCCGTGCCCGCCGAACGCATCCTGGTGGACGGCAAGGGCGTGGGCGACGTGGGCCAGAGCGTGCTCAAGGAGCGCCAGCTCCTGGCCGGGGAAGGCATGGTGGTGGTGCTTCTGGTCATGGACAAGGAGACCGGCGAGATCACGCTGGGCCCGGACATCGTGTCCAAGGGCTTCGTGTTCGAGCAGCAATACGCCCACCTGCTGGAGGACGCCAAGTGCGTGGTCCTGGAGGAGGTGGAGAACAGCCCCAAGGGCAACATCAAGAAGCTCAAGGAGCGCGTGCGCATGGCGCTGCGGCGCTTCTTCCGCACCGTGCTGGACCGCGACCCCGTGGTGGTGCCGCTGGTCATCGCCATCTAGCGTGGTCTAGCGGGAATTGGCGTAGGCGCTGGCGGCCCGGAAGCGCGCCGTGTTCACCGGAGCGCGGTCAAGGGCTGGGGTGACGTCCTCAGGCCCAGCAACCTCGGCAACGCTCGCCTCGTCCGGCCCAGGCAGGACG
>CAZXZF010000249.1:1430-4423 GCA_964645095.1 uncultured Desulfocurvus sp.
CGACAGCGGCGGAGACGGTGCGCAAGCAACCGGTTCAGCCCCGGGCTCCCCGCCCGAACGCAGCACAGCGGACTGCGAGGCCGGGGCCATGCCCTCATAGTCCGGGATGATCTGGGCAAAGGCCTGGCGCAGGCCGGATAAAATCCCCACAACCTCGTCAAGCCTGGCCGGGTTCATCTCAATGTTCGCCTGCAGCAGTCTGGTATTGCACAAGAAATATACCTTGCTCAGGTTCTTGGCGACTTCCCCGCCCTTTTCCTTGTTCAGGCTCTCATGCAATTCGCTGACGATCTCGATGGCCTTGGTGATGAGCATGCCCTTGGCGGCGTAGTCGCTCTCGGCCATCTTGTCTTTGGCCTGCTTGATGTGCTTGATGGCTGTGTCATACAGCAGGAGCAGCAGGTCACCCTGGGTAGCGGTGGTGACCTGCGTCGAAAGGTATGCCTTGGCGGCCTTGAGCATGGGCTTAGCCTCCCCCCTGTCCTTTGCGCTTCTTACTTATTGGAGAGCTGGGCAATGGCGCTCGTCATCTGGGTCTGCTGCTGGTTGAGCTGGCCAAGCAAAGCGTCCAGCTTGGCGTACTTGTCCTGCAAGTTTTTCTTGATGGTGGCGATGCGCGTTGTCTCACGGCCGATCTTGTCGTCGATGCTCTTGGTGATGTCCCCGTAGTTTTCTTGCAGGATGTGCAGGGGGCCATCAGTGCTGCTGGTGAGTTCCTTGAGCTTCTTGACCAGCTCCCCGGCCTTGCCCTGCTTCAGGTTCACCGTGCCGGTCATGGTGCTGTTCAAACTCTTGTTGTCCAACTGGAGGACAAGGCCGGCCTCGTCGTAGCCGTAGGCGCCGGTGATCCTCCAGCCGTCGATGCCTGCGGCATGGCCGTTGATGGTGGCGCTGGCGATGCCCGTCCCGTTGGTGGTGATGCTCACCCTGTAGCTTCCGGCCTTGGTGGTGCCGCCAATGTGCGCGAGGTACGAGAAATTCGAGGAGTCGCTCTCGCCCAGGTAGTCAGCGGCGAAGAGCTTGGCCACCGCGCCGGAATTACTCGCCAAGGCAGAACTCAGGACAGTATCGTCGAGAACGAGCAGGCCGCTGGTGGGTGAGCTCTGATCCGCGTCCGTCTTGATGCCCAGCTGGGAAAGCGAAGAGAAATAGTCGCCGGTGATGGTGCTGCCGGACACGTTGTAGTGGTTGAACCCAAGCCCCTTTTCGGCGCAGATGTCCTTGAGCTGCGTGGAGATCATCTGCACGGCGTAGTTGCCCGTAAGCAGGGAGCCTTTCGGATTCTTGGGGTCTGTCGTGTCGACCTTGGTCATGTCCTTGATCAGGGTGCGCACCTCGTTGACCTGGGACACGAAGGTCTTGATGTTCTCCTTGACGGCCGCAGTATCCGTGGAGATGCCGAGTTGCAAAGTGGTTGCAGGATCAGCCCGCTTGAGGTTCATGGTCACGCCGGGGATCACGTCCGTCACGGTGTTGGAGTCGCGCGAGAGCCAGGTGGCCACACCGACCGGGTAGCCATCCACCTTGATATGTGAACTCTGGGCGTTCTGGGTGTTGGTGAAGTCCGCAGGCTGGAACACCAAGGCGCCAGTGCCGGTGATGGTC
Source organism: uncultured Desulfocurvus sp. (assembly GCA_964645095.1). Lineage (GTDB taxonomy): Bacteria > Desulfobacterota > Desulfovibrionia > Desulfovibrionales > Desulfovibrionaceae > Humidesulfovibrio. Next base: position 3,036 of record CAZXZF010000249.1, read on the forward strand.
ACCTGGTTGGCGTCGCCCTGCCCCAGGCCGTAGACCTGGAGGTGGTAGACCGAACCGTCGTAGATGGTGGTGGCCTTGATCTTGCCGCTGCACAGGGCGTTGTTGTTGATGAAGCTGACCAGCCCCGAAAGGGTGGTGCCAGCGGAGATGTTGGAAAGGGTGATCGTGTTGCCGGCGTAGGTAAAGCTGATGTTCGAGTTCGAGGTCATCACCGAGGAGGTGAGCAAGCTCACGCCCGAGGCCGTGGTCAGAACATCATTCTGGGCCAGCTGGCCGATGACGACGCTGTGCGTGGAGACCTGCGCCGTGCTGTCCGCCGAGGCCGAAAGCGCCGAGGAATCCGTGGTGGTCACCGCCTTGACCATGAACGAGTCCATGGTGTCGATGCCCTCCAGGCTGGTCTTGAGCGCGAGCATCTTTGTGTTGAGTCCCTGAAACTGGGCGACCTTGTCGGTCCAGTCCTTTTTCCAGGTCTCGAGCTGGGTGATGTGGACGGTCTCGGCCTTCACCAGCCCGTCGATGAGGGCGTTGAAGTCCGTGCCGTTCCCCAGGCCGGTGACGTTGGTTTGCGCGGAAGTGTAGGCGGAGGTTATCGACGTTGCCATGCGTGCATCCTCGGTGAGGGAAAAATTTTCCTGGTCCTGTTACCCCACCCCGAATTGTGCAAGCCTGGTGCCAAAATGACACGGGCCGCCTTGCGGCGGCCCGTGCGTTCTTGATTGCCGTGTTTGGACCTGCCCCGGCTAGCCTTAGCCGCCGATGAGCTGCATGGCGAGCTTGCCGAGGTTGTTCGACTGGGACAGCATGGCCACCGCAGACTGGGTCAGGATCTGGTTGCGCGTGAAGTTGGTCATTTCCGTGGCCACGTCGACGTCGGAGATGTTCGACTCTGCGGCCTGGGTGTTCTCAGCCTGGACCGAGAGGTTGGTGATGGTGTTCTGCAGACGGTTCTGCATGGCGCCCAGGTTGGCGCGGATCTTGTCCTTGGAGATGATGGCCTTGTTCAAGGAATCAAGGGCCTTCTGCGCCAGGGCCTGGGTGGAGATGGACTTGCCGTTGGTGGTGACTGCGCCCAGGCCAACACCCAGGGCCGAGGCCGTGGAGCTGTTGATGGTCACGTAGTAGTAATCCTCGGCGGAGTCGTTGCCGGTGCCGAAGTGGACCTTCATCTTGCCGGTCGACACAAGGCCAGCGCCGCTATGTGTGCTGCTAGAAAGGTTGCCGTTCAGCAGGTGGATGCCGTTGAAGTCGGTGGAGTTGGCGATTCGGGTAATTTCCGAAGCCATGGCCTGGTACTCGGAGTCGATGATGAGGCGCTGGTCCGAAGAGTAGGTGCCCGTGGACGCCTGCATGGCCAGTTCCTTCATGCGGATGAGCTTCTCGTCGAT
>CAZXZF010000250.1:0-4385 GCA_964645095.1 uncultured Desulfocurvus sp.
TCGCGGATGATGCCCACGGTGGGGCCGGGGTTCAGGCCCGTGGCCTGCATGATGTCGCGGCCGTTGAGCAGCGGCTCCAGGGCTTCCTCGGGCGTGTCGGCGCGTTCGAACATCTTCAGGTTGTGGTTGAATTCGCGGTAGGAGCCGTTTCTGGCCTTGATGTCCGCGCGGACCATCTCCAGGATGCGCGGGTATTCGTCGATGGCCTTGAGCCGGCGCATGCCCTTGTCGGTGAGCATGAAGTGCGGGCGCATGTGGTCGCGCACGAGCGTGCAGATGAGGTCGATGTCCTCTGGCGGGAAGTGCAGGCGGTTCAGTATCTTGCGCGTGACCTTGGCGCCCACGCGGTGGTGCTGGAGGAAGCTCCACTGGCCGTCGGAATACTCGGCGGTGTAGAGCTTGCCCACGTCGTGGAACATGCAGGCGAGCGTGCCGTACCAGTCGTAGGGCAGCACCTCGGGGTAGCGGCGCATGACCTGGACGGTGTGGGCGAAGACGGTCTCCTCGCCCTCCTCGGGGTTCTTGATCTGCTTCACACGGGCCAGGGCCGCGATCTCCGGGATGAGCCCGTGCAGGATCTGGCACTCGAACAGGAGCTGCACGAACTGCCAGAGGTTCTCGGCCTCGACCTTGCGCCACTCGTCCATGATGCTGGCCACGGGGCAGTAGTCCAGCACGCGGCGCGCACCCCGGATGATGGCCATCCAGGTGTTGGGCTCGATGGGCAGGTGGTAGTTGGCGGCGAAGCGCATGGCCCGCACGGCCAGCAGGTAGTCCTGCTTGAGCACCTGGTCGGGAAAACCCTTGATGCGCACCAGGCCCTCGTCGAACCCGGCCAGGCCCTGGTCCTGCTCCTGGGGGCTGGGCAGATACGGGCAGGCGGCGGAGAGCGGAATCTCGCCCTTCTGCTCCAGGATCTTGAGCAGGCGCGGGGTGAGCCGGGCCACGCACTCCTCCGGGTGGGCGCCGTCTTCCACGCTGGCGCCATGGAAATAGAAGGTCACGCTGTTCTGGCGGATGAGCCCGGTGACGCCGTGTTCCGTGCAGGACTCCACATTGGGGAACAGGCGTTTCAGGCCGTCGAAGTCCAGTTCCGTGCTGATGTCCATGGCCAGCACGTCTCCGCCACCGGCCTCGGCCAGGACGGTCTTTTGCAGGCGAGCGTTGATGACGTAGGCGTCGTAGCCGTTGCGCATGATGCTTTTGCACAGGCTCACGGCATCCTTGAAAGGCTGGCTCATTCTTCCTCCATAGAGTGGGTCCCGCTCTGCGGGACCGGGCGCATCCGGCCCTGCGCTGTGCCGGGCCGGGGGTTCGTAAGGCTTGGCGGGCCTATGTGCCCGTTGGCTCAACGTCTAGCACGGATTTGCCCGCAAGGAAATGGGCCTTGAGCCGCCCGCGCAGGGTGCGCCCCAAGAGCGGCGTGTTCCTGCTCTTGCTCTTCATGGTCTGCGGGCCCACAACCCACGGGGCGTCCTGGTCGAAGAGCAGGAAGTCCGCCGGGTCGCCGGGGGTGAAGGAGTTGAGCGGCAGGCCGAAGCGCTGGCAAGGGGCCGTGGTCCAGGCGCGCAGAAAGGCGTCAAAGGGCAGCCTGCCCGCGCGCACCAGCTCCCAGGTGGTCGCCAGCGCCGTGTCCAGGCCGGAGATGCCGCAGGGTGCGGCGTCGAACTCGACCTCCTTCTCGTGCGCGGCGTGGGGCGCGTGGTCGGTGGCCAGCATGTCGATGGTGCCGTCGGAGAGCGCGTCGAGCAGGGCCTCCACGTCGGCCCGGGGCCGCAGCGGCGGGTTGACCTTGGCGCTGGCGCTGTAGCCCGCCACCTCGTCCTCGGTGAGGGTCAGGTAGTGCGGGCAGGTCTCGGCGGTCACATCGACGCCTCTGGCCTTGGCCGCGCGGATGACGGCCACGCTCTTTTCGCAGGAGATGTGCGCCAGGTGGATGGGCGCGCCCAGGTACTCGGCCAGGAGCACGTCGCGCGCGGCCTGGATGGCCTCGGCGATGTCCGGCTGGCCGGCCAGGCCCAGGCGGCTGGAGACCTCGCCCTCGTTCACGCCCGCAGCCGGGGCCAGCCAGGGGTCCTCGCAGTGGTCGATGACCACGCGGCCCAGGTCCTGGCAGTACTCCATGGCCCGGCGCAAGAGCTCGGTGCTGGCAACGGGCATGCCGTCGTTGGAAAAGGCCATGCACCCGGCGTCCTTCAGGTCGGACATGGGCGCCAGCTCCTGGCCTTTGAGCCCCTTGGTCAGGGCGCCGATGGGGAACAGGCGCGGGCCGTGCGGCCAGCTCTTGCGGGCCTGCTCAAGCATGAACTCGGTGACGCTGGCCGTGTCGTTGACGGGCCTGGTGTTGGCCATGCACATGAGGTTCGAGAACCCGCCCTGGGCTGCGGCCCCGAGGCCCGAGGCGATGTCTTCCTTGTATTCCTGGCCGGGCTCGCGCAGGTGCGTGTGCACGTCGGTGAGGCTCGGCAGCAGCAAGAGCCCGCGCGCGTCGACCTCTTTGACGGCCCGCACGTCCAGGCTGCCCGCAGGCACCACGGACACGATGCGGCCCTTGGCCACCAACACGTCGACCAGTTGGCCCTTCGGAAGCTGGCCCTTGGGCAGCGGGCTTTTCGGCTGTGAGCCCTTCTGGCTGCTGGCTTTGGCCTGGCTTTTCAGGGGGCCGAGCCAAAGGGCGCTGCGCACCGCGAGGTCGAGTTTCTTGACCTGTTGTGGTTTGTTGTTCTCGGGCATGGCGGCTCCTGTTCCTTTGTATTCAGGCGGGGATGCCGGGCTGTGCGGCGTCCGGGGATTTGCGGGTCAGGTAGAGGTAGAGCAGGGCCATGCGCACGGCCACCCCGTTCTCCACCTGCTCCAGGATCAGGCTCTCGGCCGAGTCGGCCAGCTCCGAGTCTATCTCCACGCCCCGGTTGATGGGGCCGGGGTGCAGCACGCAGGCGCCTGGCGCGGCCAGGGCCATGTGCCGGGGCGAGAGCCCGAAGGTGCGCGCATACTCGCGCAGGTCGGGCAGGAGGCCGGCCTGCTGGCGCTCCAGCTGCAGGCGCAGGCACATCACCGCGTCCACGCCGTCCACGGCCTTGCGCAGGTCCGAGAAGACCGTGACCGGCCAGGTGTCCAGGCGCGGCGGCAGAAGCGTCCTGGGTCCGCACAGGCGCACGCTTGCGCCGAGCATGGTCAGGAGCAGCACATTGGAGCGGGCCACGCGGCTGTGGGCGATGTCGCCCAGGATGAGCACGGTCTTGCCCGCGAACCCGCCCGCCCAGCGGCGGCTCAGGGTCAGGGCGTCCAGCAGGGCCTGGGTGGGGTGGGCGTGGCGCCCGTCTCCGGCGTTGATGACGCTGCATTCCAGGCGCTCGGCCAGAAACTGCGCGGCCCCGCTCGCGCCGTGGCGGATGACGATGCCGTCCGGGTTCATGGCCTGCAGGGTCAGCGCGGTGTCCTTGAGCGTCTCGCCCTTGGCCAGGCTGGACCCGCTCTTGGCCAGGGCAAAGGTATCCGCGCTGAGGCGCTTGCCAGCCATGTCAAAGCTGGTCTTGGTGCGCGTGCTGGCCTCGGCGAAGAACAGCACCACGCTGCGGCCCTTGAGGGTCGGCACCTTTTTCACCGGGCGGCTGTTGATCTCCCGGAAATAGGCGGCGGTGGCCAGGACGTGGCGCACCTCGTCCGCCGAGAGCTGGGAGATGTCGAGCAGGTCCTTGTGTTTCCACTGCATGGCGGCGTCCTTCCTCCCCGGCAGGGCTAGCTGTCCGGGCTGCCCGCTCGGGGCGGGTTGTCATGATCCTTGGGAAAATGCGTCCAGCACAGCCTGCGGCACCACGGAGAAGCGCGCCGCCCGGCCCGGCGCAAGGCTGCCCAGGCGGTCGGCCCCTGGCACAAGGGGGCCGAAAAAGCGCGCCGGGTTTGCGGTGATCAGCGCCAGGCCCTGGCCCAGGCTCATGGCGCCGGGATTGCTCCGCGCCAGGGCGGCCAGCTCCCCGTAGGGGTCCAGGTCGACGTTGGAGCACAGGCCGTCCGTGCCCAGGCAGACGTTGACCCCGGCCTCCAGGAACTTCCCCAGCGGGGCCTGGCCCACGCCGATGTAGTCGTTGCTGCGCGGGCACAGGCACACGCTGGCGCGGCTGCCCGCGATGAGCGCGATGTCCTCGCCGGTCACGGTGACGCAGTGCACGCACAGCGTCTGCTCGTCCAGCAGGCCCAGCCCGTGCGCCAGGGGCACCGGGCGCTGGCCGGGCGCCGCATAGCCGGAAATCACCTTGCGCTCGCGCAGGAGGTCCAGGAAAGCGCTCTGGCCCGTGAGCAGGATGGCGTCCTCCTCGGCGTGCTCGGCCAGGTGCAGGGAAAAGGGCAGGCCCCGGCCATTGTTGGCGGCCCTGGACACGGCCTTG
>CAZXZF010000251.1:0-2800 GCA_964645095.1 uncultured Desulfocurvus sp.
AAATCTTCGTGGTGCCGATGTCCAGGCCGACGATGATGTCGCTCTTGGCCATGTTTTCCTCCCTTGTTAGACTCGCCAAAGGGCCGGGCCTTCCCTATTCTTCCCCGTCAGGAAGTCCCGCGCTTCTGCCTCTTCTCCACCCAAATTTTGCCGCCGCTGGCCTCGATGGCCGCAACCTGCCCGGACTCGCCGCGCAGCTTGAGGTCGCGCCAGACGGTCTCGATGCGGCTGAACTGCGTTTCCCAGTCGGAAATATCGGCCCGCACGCGGATGCGCAGGGCGTCCAGGTACAGTTCCACCTGACCGGAATCCGTGAACTTCACCCAGGCCATCTGGCCCAGGGCAAAGGGCAGGTCCTGCTGATTCATGCGCGCCACCATGGCCTCCAGAATCCGCTTCTGGTCCGCCAGTTCCGGCGAGATCTCCAGCAGCGGCAGCGAGGCCGAGTCGCCGGGCGCAAGCTGCGTGATGGGGGCGCCCTTGGCGTCGGCGAAGTACAGCGCGCCGTCCTGGCGCAGCCAGAACGAGGGCTGGCGCTCGACCATGGTGATGAAGAGCTTGTCCGGCAGCTCGCGGCGCACGGTGACGAACTCCACCCAGGGGTTGCGCGAGAGCGCGGCCTCGACCTGGCTCACATTCACGCCCAGGCTGTTCTGGCCCAGGCGCAGGCCCGCGATTTCCAGCACCTGCCCGTAGGCCAGGCGCATGTTGCCGCTGATGGTGATCTCGGTCAGCCCCAGGGCCGGGGTGGTGGTGACAAAGCGGTAGCCGAAGATCAGACCGGCTCCGAGGCTGCCCAGCACCAGCAGGGCGGCGAAGAAGAGCAGGGCGTTTTTCACGGCCACAGCCGTGTCCATGACCACGCCGCCGCCGGAGTCCTTGCGCGGCCTGTTCAGGCGCACGGCAGGCTTGCGCGTCTCGCGCGGCTTGCGCTGCATTCCGCCGGAGCGCATCATGGCAGCACCATCACTTCGGTTTCAAGGTTCAGGCTGAAGCGGTCGAAGACCGTGGCCCGGCCGTACTCCAAAAGCTCCAGGGCCTGCGTGGCCGTGCCGCCACCCTCGTTGACCAGGAAATTCGCATGCACGGTGGAGAAGGCCATGCCGCCCAGGCGCCTGCCCTTGAGTCCGGCCTCGTCGAGCAGCCGACCGGCGCTTGTTCCCGCCGGATTCTTGAACACGCAGCCCGCGCTTCTGGCCGTGACCGGCTGGCTGGCCTTCTTCCTGGCGTAGGTGGACTCCATGCGCCTGCGGATGGCAAAGGGCTCGTCCGCGCGCAGGGCGAACTCGGCCTCCCAGACCATCCAGAAACCGCCACCCACGCGCGGGTCGAAGTGCCGGTAGCCGAAGGCGCAGTCCTTGGCCGCGCGCCAAGTGAGTCCGCCCTCGGGGGTCCAGACGCGCACCCGGGTCAAGAGCGCGCCCAGCTCCACGCCGTAGGAGCCCGCGTTCATGGCCACGCTGCCGCCGATGCGTCCCGGCACGCCGGTGAGGCCCTCCAGCCCGCTCCAGCCCGCGCGCTGGGCCAGGCCCAGAAGCCTCGGCAGGCGCAGGCCCGCGCCAGCGCGCACGATGATCGCACCGGGGGTAACGCCATCGGGCTGCGCGGAAATATGCGGGGCGGTCTTGTCCATGGTGTCGTTGGCCGCGCGCACCAGGACCAGGGCGTGGGGGCCGTCTGCGGCCAGGATGTTGCTGCCCGCGCCCAGCGCCAATGGCCGACCGCCCAGGCCGGGAAAAAGCCCGGCCAGCTGGTCCAGCCCGGCCGCGCACGTCACCACGGCCTCGGCCAGGGCAGGGCCGCCCAGCCGGAGGGTGGTGCGCTCGCAAAGGAGCGTGTCGTGCGTCAGGGTCAGGGGCATTGGTTCCTAGGCCTCGGTTGAGATGGTCGTGTCGTTTACGGGCTCGTTCAGCCAGAATTCGCCGATCTTCCAGATGCTCCCGGCCCCCAGGGTCAGGAACAGGTCGCCGGGCCGCAAAATCTCTTTCAGCTGGCGCTCGATGCCCGCGAAGTCCGGGAAGAAGCGCACCTTGGTCTTGCTGACCTGCTTGATGCCCTGGGCCAGGGACAGGCCGTTGACGCCCGGAATGGGGGCCTCGCTGGCCGGGTAGATCTCGGTCAAAAGCAGCAGGTCGGCCTGGGTGAACACGGTGCAGAATTCGCCGAACAGGGCCTGGGTGCGGGAAAAGCGGTGCGGCTGGAAGGCCACCACGAGCCTGCGGTCCGGGTAGCAGGCGCGGGCGGTTTCCAGCGTGGCCTTGATCTCCGCCGGGTGGTGGCCGTAGTCGTCGACCACGAGCACGCCGCCGCGCTCGCCCTTGCGCTCGAACCTGCGGCCCACGCCGCCGAAATTGGCCAGGCCGCGCAGGATGGCCTCCTTGGGCAGCCCGGCCTCGATGGCCACGCCGATGGCGCCCAGGGCGTTCTGCACGTTGTGCAGGCCCGGATGGGCCAGGGTCACCTGGCCCCAGGGCTCGTTGTCCAGGGTCACCTCAAAGATGCTGCGCAGGCTGGTGGCCACGATCTGGCCGCGCAGGCGGTTCTTCTTGCCCAGGCCGTAGGTCAGGCAGGGGCGCTTGATCTGCGGCAGCAGGCGCAGCACGCCGGGGTCGTCGCCGCAGACCACGTTGACCCCGTAGAAGGGGATGGAGTTCATGAAGGTGGTGAAGGAGCGGTCGATGGCGGCCATGTCCGGGTAGAAGTCCATGTGGTCCTTGTCCACGTTGGTGACCACGGTCATGATGGGCGAGAGGCAGAGGAACGAGCCGTCGGACTCGTCGGCCTCGGCGATGAGGAACTC
>CAZXZF010000251.1:2900-4379 GCA_964645095.1 uncultured Desulfocurvus sp.
GCACGGCGCTGCCCGCGGCCATGTCCGAGCCGGTGACGGTGAAGCCCATGTTCAGCAGCACCTCGGCGATGCCGCTCATGCCCGCGCCGCCGATGCCCACCATGTGCACGGTGCTGACGCGGCTGTACATGGCCGGGCTGGCGCTGCGGCCGGGGACTGCGATCCTGGTTGTCTCTGTCATTGTCATGTCCTCATCGTCCTCGTCGACATCGTTAGGCTGCCTGGCGGCAGAGCTCTTCCAGCCCGTCCACGATGCGCGCCGCGGCGTCCGGCCGGGCAAAATTCTTGGCCGCGCGGCCCATGGAGCCGAGCCTCGCGCCGTCGCCCAAAAGCCCCAGCACGATGTCCGCCAGGGCCGCGCCGCTTAAGTCCTTCTGCTCGGCCAGAATGGCCGCGCCCAGGGACTCCAGATATTGGGCGTTGACGCGCTGGTGGTCGTGGGCGGCAAAGGGGAAGGGCACCAGCACAGAGGGGGTGCCTGTGGCGGCCAGCTCGAAAATCGTCGAGGCCCCGGCCCGGCACAGGGCCAGATCGGCCCAGGCGTAGGCCCCGGCCATGTCCTCCACAAAGCCCTGGACGCAGGCGTCATCGGCCCCGCTCGCGCGGTAGGCGCCCTTGATGCGCTCGACATCGGCCCGGCCCGCCTGGTGCAGGATGTTCACCCGCGCGGACAAAAGCTGCGGCAGGGCGGCCACCACGAGGTCGCTTAAGGCCTTTGCGCCCTGGCTGCCGCCCAGCACCAGCAGGTTGCGGTTCGCGCCGGGCGTGCGGTCCACGCTCGCGATCTCGGCGCGCACGGGGTTGCCGGTGCGCACGGTCTTGGCCGGTGGGAAATGCTGCTGGCGCTCCTCAAAGGAGACGAATACGCGCTTGACCAGCTTGCCCAGGGTGCGGTTGGCCACGCCGGGCACGGAGTTCTGCTCGTGCACCGCCGTGGGGATGCCCAGGAGCGCTGCGGCCAGCACCGGGCAGAAGCCCGCGTACCCGCCAAAGCCGATGACAACCTGGGGGTTGAAGCGCCGGAGCGCGCGCGTGGCCAGGATGACGCCCGTGCCCACCCAGACCGTGGCCAGCAGGGCCTTCAAACCCTTGCCCAGCACGCCGCTGGCGGGCAGGGCCTCGAAGGAGAGCCCGGCCTTGTGCGCCAGCTCGCCCTCGGGACCGCTTCCGCCCAGGAAGAGCACGCGGGCCTCGGGGTCGCGGCGGCGCACCTCGGCGGCCACGGCCAGGGCCGGGAAGATGTGCCCCCCGGTTCCTCCGGTGGTGACCACCAGACGGGAAATGTGCTGTGCCGCGCTCATGTCCGGTTCCTCGACAGGTTCAGGAGTATGCCGACGCAGATGAAGGACACGATAAGCGAGCTTCCGCCGTAGCTGATGAAGGGCATGGGAACGCCCTTGGGCGGCACGGTGCCGAGCACCACGGCCAGGTTCATGCACGCGCCCAGGGCCAGCACGATGGTCATGCCGAAGGCCGTGA
>CAZXZF010000252.1:0-4329 GCA_964645095.1 uncultured Desulfocurvus sp.
AGGAACGCATCCGGCACTTCATTGAGACCAGGGGGGCAGAGGAAGAGGGCGGCGCAGGCCTCGACCTGATGGAGTTGCACAAGCAGAAGACGGCGATCTTCGCCGGGTTGCTGGGCAGCGATGCGGCAACGCTTCGGCCCGGCGTGGCCAGGCTCATGCGAGAGGCCGAACAGCACGGCCTGCGCCAGGCCATCGTGACCACCACCAGCCTGACCAACGTGCGCGTCCTACAGGAGACCCTGCTCAAGGGTGTGGTCAAAACCTGGGACGTGGTGCTGACGGGCGAGTCGGTGCTCTTCAAGAAGCCTGCGCCGGGCATCTACCTGCTGGCTTTGGAATGTCTCGGGCTTCGCGCTGTGGACTGTCTGGCTCTTGAGGACTCGGGGCTCGGCATATCCGCAGCCCGCCTAGCCGGGGTCCCCACCCTGGTTACCCGCAGCCAGTACACCGAGCACGACGACTTCTGCGGTGCTCTGGCCATCTTCGACCACCTGGGCGAGCCCGACTATTTCTGTCACAAGCTGTTTGGACCGCCCTTTGCGGGTGTCTACGTGGACGTTGAGCACCTCGAGACGTGGCACACGCACCTATAAGTACAACGAGAACATATTTAACACATCCACAAGTTCTCGTATTCCTTTTCACTTGTCGTCTGTCAATTTGACGGTAAATAGGGGTGTACGCAATGGTCCTTGTCGCGGCTTTTTGAGGCTACCCCGGAGAGTAAACCACCCGTAAGTTGGGGCTCTGGCCGTTTTGTTATTCGTAGCGTTGCCGCAGAAAACAGTAAACAAGCAAGTTGGTTGTATGCGGAGCATTGAGGGGTATTCAAGAGCCGCGAGCGGCGCATGGCAGGCTCGAAGTAGAAGAGCGACCATTGCTGCCAAGTTTTACATTTCTCTCCTTGAACGGCGAACGGGGTCGGAGAACCGCTAGTTCCCCGCCGGATAAGAGGCTCCGCACCCAGGCACTCAGCCAAGGGACTCCGTCCTTTGGACCCCGCACAGGGGCAGCCCTCCCTGGAGCAATACTCGCCGTGGATACGACGTCATGACCTCTTCGCCTGCGGTAGGCTGCACTACAAATCCGCACTACAAAAGTCCTGGAAAGGTCATTTTTTTGTAGTGCAGGGAAAATTTTCCACAATAATTTCATGGCATACACGCCACACTGCTTGAATGGCATTCCAGAGGCCGTGGCCTCTCCCCTTGGGGACCACCTCTTGCGCCAAGAGGCCACAAGTGGCCAGGACTTTAACAAAATTCCCGGCCGGTTTTCAGGGAGCAGACCATTCTTAAGCCAACGAAAGTGGAAACATGCCCTACGGATATGTGGTAGGGAATTTCCATCCCACGCAGTCACCATGAGGGAGCACATGCCGAGAAGCCGTACCTCCATCATCCCCAGAAACATCGCCCACCTGCGCAAAGCCGCCGGGGCCATCCAGGTGTCCCCGGAACTGGTGACGGCCTCGGTCTTGGAGATTCCGGCGCTCCTCGGCAGGCTCAAGACAACTCCGCAGGGGCTGACCCAGGCGGAGGCCGGACGTCGGCTCCGGCTTCATGGCGCGAACGCCGTGGGCGCCGAGCGGGGGCACACCCGCCTGCGCATGCTGGGCAAGGCCCTGCTCAATCCCCTGGTGATCCTGCTGACGGTCCTGGCCGGGCTCTCGGCGCTCACGGGCGACCTGCGCGCCGCAGTGGTCATGGGGCTCATGGTGGTTCTCGGCGTGGGTTTGCGTTTCGTGCAGGAGGCTCGGGCAGATACCGCAGCCGCCAAGTTGCGGGCCATGATCTCGGTGACGGCCACCGTGCTGCGCGATGGCGAATCCCGCGAGATTCCCCTGACCCAGGTGGTGCCCGGCGACGTGGTGCAGCTCGCGGCTGGCGACATGACCCCAGCCGACGTACGGCTGATCTCCTGCAAGGACCTCTTCGTCATCCAGGCCAGTCTCACGGGCGAATCGCTGCCCGCGGAGAAGTTCGACCATGTCGAGGACGGCGCAGGGCACATGCCGCTTGAGCTGCGCAATGTCTGCTTTCTGGGCACCAGCGTGGGCAGCGGCGCGGCCACGGCCGTGGTGGTGGCCACCGGCGCGGCCACCTATCTGGGCAGCATGGCCAGCGCCATCGGGGAGGCCAGCCCGCCCACCAGCTTCGACCAGGGCGTGGCCCGGTTCACCTGGCTCATGATCCGGTTCATCGCGGTCATGGTGCCGCTGGTCTTCATCATCAACGGGTTGACCAAGCACGACTGGCACCAGGCCTTCTTCTTCGCCATGGCCGTGGCCGTGGGGCTCACCCCGGAAATGCTGCCCATGATCGTGACCGTGTGCCTGTCCAAGGGCGCGCTGGCCATGTCCAAGAAGCGGGTCATCGTCAAGCGTCTCAACTCCATCCAGAATCTTGGCGCCATGGACATTTTGTGCACGGACAAGACCGGAACCCTGACCATGGACCAGGTGGTGCTCAAGCTGCACCTGGACGTGCGCCTGGACGACGACGACGGGGTGCTGGTGCTGGCGTACACCAACAGCCATTTCCAGACGGGCCTGAAGAACGTTCTGGACAAGGCCGTCTTGTCCCACCACGAGCTGCACGGTGAGCTGGGCATTCCGGACTTTCAGAAGCTTGATGAGATCCCCTTTGATTTCCAGCGCAAGATCATGTCCGTGGTGGTGGAGACGCCGGAACATGTGGTGCGGCTCATCGCCAAGGGCGCCTGCGAGGAGATCTTTCAGCGTTGCGTTGCCTGCGAGCTGGGAGGCGCCACGGTGCCCCTGGACCCGGTCCTGCTGGCCCAGGTCCACGCGGCCTACGAGAAGCTCTCAAGCGACGGTTTCCGGGTGCTGGCCCTGGCCTACCGCGACCTGGAACGCAAGCCCGTGTACGTGAAGCAGGATGAGGCCGGCCTGACCCTGCGCGGGTTCGTGGCCTTCCTTGATCCGCCCAAGGAGACCACGGCCCCGGCCATCAAGGCGCTCAGCGCCCTGGGCGTGGCCCTCAAGGTGCTCACCGGCGACAACGAGCTGGTCAGCCGCAAGATCTGCCGGGACGTGGGCGTGTCCACGGAGCATGTGCTTACCGGGTCGGAGATCGAGGACCTGGACGAGGCCGCCCTGGCGGCCAGGGTGGAGGAGGTGACGCTCTTCGCCCGGCTCTCGCCCGCCCACAAGCAGCGCATCATCCAGGCCCTGCGCTCGCGGGGGCATGTGGTCGGGTTCATGGGCGACGGCATCAACGACGCCCCGGCCCTGCGCGCGGCGGATGTGGGCGTGTCCGTGGACACGGCCGTGGACATCGCCAAGGAGGCCGCGGACGTGGTGCTGCTGGAGAAGAGCCTCATGGTGCTGGAGCAGGGCGTGCTTGAAGGCCGCAAGGTCTTCGCCAACATCCTCAAGTACGTGCGCATGAGCGCCAGCTCGAACTTCGGCAACATGTTCAGCGTGCTCGGGGCCAGCGTGTTCCTGCCCTTTGTGCCCATGCTGCCCATCCAGGTGCTCCTGAACAACCTGCTCTATGACTTCTCCCAGGTGCCCATCCCGACGGACGAGGTCGATGCCGAGCTGCTGGCCAAGCCCAAGCCTTGGGCGCTCGACCGGATCACCCGCTTCATCCTGTTCATCGGACCGTGCAGCTCCATCTTCGACTACGCGACCTTTGGCGTCATGATCTACGTCTTCGACTGCCTGGCGCCGGGCAAGGCCTCCCTGTTTCAGACCGGCTGGTTCGTGGAGTCCATCCTGACGCAGACGCTCATCATCCACGTCATCCGCACCAACGGGCTGCCCTTTGTGCAGAGCCGGGCCAGCTGGCCCCTGATCTTGACCACCACGGGCATCATGCTCGTGGGCATGTGGCTGCCCTATTCGCCCATGGCCGGGGCGCTGGGCATGGTGGCGTTGCCGCCGCTGTACTGGCCGCTCTTGGTGGGCATGTCCCTGTGCTACGTGCTCCTGACCCAGGGGGTGAAGACGTTCCTGCTGCGCAGACAGTGGATCTGAGGCCGGAGGCGTGCGGGGCATTGGTGGGCGTGCAATGGTCCCGGCCATTTCCCCCGCCCATGGCTGGAGTCCGCGGACGTGGTGTGAATTCTGGGGTTGGCCAGGATGCCATTGATGGAGCTTTTGCAAAAGGCTGGCGAAAAAGATCTTTTGCGGACGGCGGCTTTGCGCCGGAAAGAGCCCTTCGCGTCATGGGGGGGCCAAGGGACCCCCATTCAAATTACAGGGCCCCTTGGCCGCCGGAGGCATGTTTCTCCAGCTCTTCGACGAGAAGCGGCATGCCGCGGCTGGGGTCGGCCCTGAGGGAGAGCGCCTGCTTGGGGCAT
>CAZXZF010000253.1:0-4317 GCA_964645095.1 uncultured Desulfocurvus sp.
TTCACCGTGCCGGTGACCACGAGCACGTCGGCGTGGCGCGGGTTGCCCACGTTGATGATGCCGAAACGCTCCACGTCGTACACCGGGGTCAGGCAGGCCAGGGTCTCGATGTCGCAGCCGTTGCACGAGCCGCAGTCGAAGTGCAGGAGCCAGGGGCTCTTGACCTGGGATGTTTTGAGGAATGATCCGAACATGGGCTTACTCCAGATACAGCCAGACGAGGTTCGCCGTGGCCAGGATCAGGGTGATGGGAGCCACGCGGCCCAGCATGGTGCGCCAGGTCAGCCGCGCGGAGATGTTGTCGATGACCACGGCCGCGAACAGGAACACCAGGCCCGTGGCCAGCATCTGCAAGGGGCCGGTGGCCCACAAGAACGAGCAGATCCACAGCACCACGGTGACGTCCGCCCAGTGGGCGATCTCAAGCAGGGCGAAGTCGCGCCCGGCGTAGTCGGTGTACACGCCGCGCACCACCTCCTGGTGCATGTGGTGGGAGGCTGCGATGTCAAAGGGGCTCTTGCGCAGCTTCACCAGCACCACGAACACGAGGCCCGGCACGACAAGCGGCAGCTTGAACAGCAGCGGGCCCTTTGCGGCCATGATGCTGAAAGCGTCGAAGCCGCCGGAAGCCTTGGCCAGGCACAAAATGCCGACCATGAACACGGGCTCGTAGGCGAGCAGCTGGAACAGCTCGCGCTGGGCGCCGAGCTTGCTGTAGGGCGAGCTGCCGCAGAAGGCGCCGAGGGCCACGAAGCTCGCGCTGGCGGCCTGGACAAAGAAGCACATGAGCACGTCGCCGCCAGCGGCCAGGAGCACGTCCGAGGCCAGGGAGGCCACCAGGGCCCAGCGCACGAACAGGCCCTGCCAGTGGCTGGCCGGGGCGATGACCTTGGCCCAGAGCTTGCCGACGTCGTAGAAGGGCTGGAGCAGGGGCGGGCCGATGCGCGATTGCAGCCTTGCCGTGACCACGCGATCCACACCGGCGGCCAGGCCGCCGAGCAGCGGAGCCAGGACGAGTCCGGCCAGGGCCAGGGAGAAGGTATTCAGATTCATGGGAGCGCACCTCCCACCAGGGCGAGCAGCAGGGCCAGGGCCACGATTCCGGCGAGCCTGGTCAGTTTGGGTTCGCCGAAGAACTCCGCGGCGTACTCGTTGCCCTCGGACAGGGTCCAGTTGCGCCCCAGCGGGCCGACATAGCTGCCGGGCTGGGCCTGCGGCAGCCCGCCGAGGTACGGCGCGGCCAGCCTGGCCTGGCTCTGGCGGCCCAGCACGCGCATGCCGATGATCCAGGCCAGCATGGCGACGATGAACAAGGGCGGCAGAAGCCCCCAGCCCCCGGCCAGGGGGTTGCCCTGCCCGAGCAGCAGGGCGTTGAGCCACGGGGCGGCCATGCCCAGGCCCACGGCCCCGGCCAGCAGGGTCAGGACCGGCCCGGTTGTCAGCCCGGTGGACAGGCTGGAGGTTTGTGCAGGCTGGGGACCAACAGCAGCACCGGACATGAGGGTGCCGCTGAAGCGCACCCAGCAGACCACGCCCAGCGCGCTGCCCACGGCCATCATGACCACGGCGATCACAACGACAGGCATCGGGCTCGCTGCTGCGGCCTCCAGCACGGCCCACTTGCCCACCAGCATGCCCAGCGGCGGCAGGATCATGGCCATGGACCCGGCGGCAGCGGCCAGGGCCGTCACCGGGGTCTTGGCGATCACGGCGCGCAGGTCTTCCAGGTCGCGGCTGCCCACGGCCTGCTCCATGTCGCCCACGCAGAGGAACAGGAGCCCCTTGGTCACGGCGTGGATGACCAGGAGCACCACGCCTGCGGCGATGGCTAAAGGCGTGCCGATGCCCGCGCAGGCGATGATCAGGCCGAGGTTGGCGGCGGTGGAATAGGCCAGGATCTTCTTGGCGTTGCTCTGGCCGAGCGCCAGGGCCGAGGCCCCGAGGAAGGTCATGGCGCCGGCCAGGGTCAGGATGCGGCCGGTTGCGGTGCCCTCGAACACCGGGGCCAGGCGCAGGCACAGGAACACGCCGACCTTGACCATGGTGCTGGAGTGCAACAGCGCGGACACCGGCGTGGGCGCGACCATGGCCCCGAGCAGCCAGGCCTGGAAGGGCAGCTGGGCGGCCTTGACGCACCCGGCCACGGCCAAGAGCGCCAGCGGCAGCAAAGACATGCCGCTCCAAAGGGCCGGGTTGACCAGCGCCTGGATGTCGGCCAGGCCAAACTGCTTCTGGATGAGCAGGATGCCCGCGTGCAGGAACACGCCGCCCATGCTGTTCATCCACAGGGCGCGCAGGCCGCTCTTTTTGGCCTCACTGGTCTGGTCGTGGCCGATGAGCAGGAAGGAGCAGAGCGTGGTGGCCTCGTAAAAGGCCGCGAAGACGTGCAGGCTGTTCGCCAAAGCCAGGCCGTTCATGAAGCCCAGGAAGGCCAGCAGGATCATGAAGAACTGCGGCTGGCGCGAGGTCTGGAGGTGCAGGTGCTCCTCGTGGCGCTTCATGTAGGGCAGGGCGAAGACACAGATGAGCGAGCCCACCAGGGACACCACCAGCACGAGGGCCAGGGACAGGCCGTCGACCGTCACGGCGGTCTGGACCGCAGCCGGGGCAGGCAGCCCGAACTCGCCGAAGGCGGCCAGGGCCAGCTGGGCCAGCGCAAAGACGATGACCAGCCCGTGCTTCTCCTGCAGGCCCTTGAACAGGAAAAAGGCCGGAAAGAGGAAGGCCGCGGCCTGGGCCAGATGCAGCGCGCTGGCCGAGGCCAGGAAGGCTGGACTTGCCGTGAGCGGCGCCTGGGTGGCCAGGCCCACGGCGGCCGCGGCCAGAACCGCAGCAGTGCCCAGGACCAGCGCGGAGCGCGCAGCCGGACTGCGCAGGCCCAGGCAGGCCAGTCCGGCGGCCACGGGCCAGAGAACCAGAAGCCCGATGCAGACATCAATCATGTGCTGAAACCCCCTAAAAAACATGAGGAACTTGTAGGAACGGAGCCCTTTACCCGATTTGCTTTTTCAAGGGAAGGGGGCTCAGGGCGGGTTCGTGCGAAAGGGCGTCGTTTTGGGGCTGGAGAAAGCATGGGAGAACCCGCGTTGGCGCAGAGACACCAACGACCCATACTCGAGAAAAGAAAAAAGGGAAATTAGCGCGTCTGGGGCAGCCGGACCAGGGCCCCGGGGCGCACCTTGGCGCTGCCGTGCATGATGGCCTGGACATCTTTGTGTATGATTTCGAATACTTCTGCTGTGCTGACGACAGCCTGGCCGCGCTCGTCCAGCACCTCCACCAGATCGCCCGGCGCCAACCCGTGGCCCTCGCCGGGGCAGAAGAAGACGCGCTGGCCCTCAGGGGTGCCTTCGGGGGCGTCTTTGGGCGCGGCCATGGCGCGGTAGATCTCGGACATGCGCGCGGCGTGGAGGGCCTGGGATATCCTGCGCGAGAGCAGAAAGCAGGCGGCCATGGGCACCAGGCACAGGGGCAGCAGGCAGATGGCCAGGAGGTACGGCGCGAGGCCCAGGTAGCGGGTGATGAACGAGTCCGACGCGGCCAGGATGGCCTTGGCGTCCGGGTACACGCGCAGGGTGAAGGCCTGGGGCGGGCTGGACGCGGTGCCATTCTGGTAGAACGTGGCCACGGTGTATTCGCCGTTGGGGATGTCCTGGGCCAGCTGGGCCTCGGCGCGCCAGAGGGTGCCGCCCATCCAGAAGCCGGTGAACATCTCTTCGAAGTGGACGGAAATCCTGGGGTCGGACGCGCGCAGCACGATGTCTTCCAGGCGTTCGGCACCAAAGGGCATCGGCTTGCTGAGCTTGACGCTCTGGCCCGGGAGCAGCTCGTGCAGGAAGGGGTCCTTGAGGCCCCCGGAGACCATGCCGTCCACCAGGGCGGTCAGGACCAGGAAGAAGATGACGCCGCCGAGCAGGCCGGAGAGCCTGCGCCAGGCCGCCAGGGACTGGAAACTCATGAGGAGGCGTTTTCCGTGCTGTCACGCAGCCTGCGGTGGCCGATGAATCCGGCGAGAAGGGTGGGCAGGAACATGGCGAAGAAAATCTTCATGAAGGTCGGGGTGAAGGAGTCCATGTTGGCTGAGGCCACGGATATGGAGATGCACAGCTCGGCTAAGATGGCGAAATCGATGGCCAGGATGAAGAGCTTTTGGCGGCCATTCATGTTGATCCTGGGGGCTTCGTCGTCATCGCGGAAAATGCTCATGCCGGGCTCCTTCTTCTTGTTCTGGTATGGGGGCGGACCGGGTTGGTGGTCCCCGGCCCGCCCGCCGTTCGCCGTCTACTTCTTGAAGATGTCGGTCTTGCTGATGTTCAT
>CAZXZF010000254.1:0-4314 GCA_964645095.1 uncultured Desulfocurvus sp.
GCTGCCGATGCACTGCACGGCCTTCAAGACCGCGCCGGCCGCGTCTTCCTTGGCGCCCGCCAAGGTCATGGGCTGACGCACGCAGCCAGCGGCGTAGACGCCGGTGCGCCGGGTCTCGTAGGGGAAGCAGATGTAGTTGGAGTCAACGAACCCGTCGAACAGCTCCAGGTCCGGGAAGCCGGGGCCCTGGCGGTAGACGAGGTTCATGGTCGGCTCGTGCGCGGTGACGGGCACGATGGCCGTGGGCAGAACCACCAGGTCGGCCTTGATCTCGACGTCGGCGCCGAGCAGGGTGTCCTTGGCCGAGACAATGACGCCGCCGTCGGCGTCCTCGGTCACCTTGGTGATGGTGGCCTTGGAGAGCATGATGCCCGCGTCGTCCTGGGCGGACTTGTAGTACCGCTCATTGATGCCCGGGACCATCATGTGGTCGTAGAGCACGAAGGCCAGGGCGTCGCCCAGCTTCTCGCGCACGTAGCCGGCCTGCTTCAGGGCCACCAGGCTGGTGAGCTCCGAGCTGTAGGCCAGGTGCTTGGCGTTTTCCTTGTCCGGGTAGGCCACGACCTCGGGCTCGCCCTCGGGGGCGGCTTCCGGCAGCGGATCAACCGGGGCGCAGACCTCTGCGCCGCCAGGGGCGGAGCCCTTGGTGCACAGGCTGACATCGGTCAGGAAGGCGACGGAGGCCGGGGCCTTGCCATCGGACGGGCGAGTGATGCTGCCGGCCTTGGCCATGGCCTCGAACTCGGCGGCGGTGATCACGTTCTTGATGCTGCCGTAGCCCATGGGGGCCAGGAAGCCCGTGTCGCCGGGGACCCAGCCGGTGGCCAGGACAACCGCGCCGATGTCGAACTTCTGCTCGCCGCCGGCGTTGATGGTGGCGCTGTACAGGCCGGGCGCGCCCTCCAGGGAGTGCAGCTCGGCGCTGGTCAGGACCTTGATCTTGGCGTTTGAGGTGACTTCCGCAATGAGCGCGTCGATGCCCGTGTCCTCAGCCTTGAGGTAGGGGTGGCTCATGGGGAAGGTCTTGTACATGCCGGCGGCCTTGCCGCCCAGGGTGGCGGCGCGCTCGACCAGGACCACGTCGCGGCCGAGCTTGGCGGCCTCTAACGCTGCGGTCAGGCCGGTCATGCCGCCGCCGAGGACCATGATGGTCTTGAAGGTCTCCGGGACCTCGGGGGCGGGGATGCGGCTCTTGGAGAGCTTCATCACGCCCATCTTGATGTAGTCCTTGGCCATGAGCGGCAGCAGGCCGGGGACCTTTGCGTCCTCCTGGAAGCTCCACACGCACTGCTCGCGCAGGTTCACGCGCTCGACCTGGACGGTCTTGCCGAACTGGAAGATGTCCCACTTGACCCGGGGCGAGCAGGCGCACAGCACCACGCCGTCCAGACCCTGGGCGGCAATGTCGGCCTCGATCTCGGCCACGGCGTCGGGGCTGCAGAGCACGGGGTTCTGCTTCACCACCGGGCAGATGTTCGCGAGTTTACCTTTGCTGACGGTCTCCAGCAACGGCTCCATTTCCAGGGCCTTGCCGATGTCGCATCCGGAACAGATGTATACTCCAAGCTTTTCAGCCATTGCTACCTCCCCACCACGTTTTGAATGGCTTTCAGGGCAGCGCCGGTGCCGGTCTGGGCGGTCTTCATCACGTCCAGGGGCAGCTTGGCGCAACCTGCGGCGAACACGCCCTTCTCGGCGCCGCCGATGATGAAGCCGTCATCATCAACAGGAAGCTCCACGGGCAGCTTGGAGCCCGCGCAGCTCGGCTGCATGCCGGTGGCCAGAACCACCAGGTCGAAGCGCTCCTCGCCCTTGATGCCGGTGACTGCGTCTTCCACGGTGACGATGGGGCTCTTGCACTCGCATTCGACGATCTTGGCGACCTTGCCCTTGACCAGGGTGAGCTTGTCGTCAGCCGCCACCATCTGCATGAAGTTGTCGTAGCGGCCGGGGGTGCGCAGGTCGATGTAGTAGATCACGACCTGGGCCTCGGGCAGCCTCTCGCGGATGTAGGTGACGTGCTTGAGCGAGGCCATGCAGCAGATGTACGAGCAGTAGTTCAGGTGGTTCTCGTCGCGCGAGCCTGCGCACTGCACAAAGGCGATGCGCTTGGGGGCGCGGCCGTCGCTCGGGCGCTCAATCTTGCCGCCGGTGGGGCCGTTTGGCGCTGCCAGGCGCTCGAACTGCATGTTCGAGACGACGTTAGAGAGCTTGCCGCCGCCGAGGTTGTCCAGCTTGGCCATGTCGTAGGGCTTCCAGCCGGTGGCCCAGATGATGGAGCCGACGGAGAGGTCAAAGGTCTTCTCAGCGTCGCCCGCCTCGATGGCGTTGTACGGGCAGGCGTCCTTGATCAGGTCCAGCTCGCCGGGGGCGCAGGCGGCCGCGTCGACCACGTAGCGCTGCGGGAAGGCGAAGAGGTGCGTGGAGTAGGCCACCTTGCGCTCCGCAAGCCCGAATTCGAACTCGCTTGTGACGCTGGTGGTGGCGGCCTTCTCGCACTCGCCGCACATGGTGCAGTTGGCGTTGACAAAACGAGGGCGCTCCTTGATTTTCACATCAAAAGCGCCCGGCCCGCCAGTCACGCTGACGACTTCGCTCATGGTGAAGAATTTCACCTTGGGGTTGTTTTTGATGCGCTGGAACTGGATTTCCAGGCCGCAAGATGGCGGGCAGAGCTTCGGGAAATATTGGTTGAGCTGCGCCACCCGTCCGCCGAGATACGGATTGGTCTCGACGATGTAGACCTCGTGGCCGACTTCGGCGGCCTCGAGGGCAGCGGTGATCCCGGCGAATCCCCCGCCTACGACGAGAATACTGTTGTTCGACATTCGCTGTCCTCCCTCTGTAAGTGTGCCAGGCGCGCCTTCAAGACTGCCTGGGCCGAACGGCATGCGCCACGGCTTGGGATTTCCCCCGGCCCGTTTGGGCATGACTTCGGGGATGGCCCCGGCTGTGCCCTCCCCGTTATATGCCCCCGAACGGGCGGAAATGGCCCCAGCTGATGAAATGGCCCAAACCCGGACTGCAACAAGGCTGCTCCAGTCCGGGTTTAGACCACTTCCCCCTCTGGGAAGGAGGGCGGCCGCAAGCGTAAAGCTTGCGGCCGCCCGTTTTCAACGAGCTTCCCTTAGGCTTCGGTGGGAATGATCTGGATGTAAGGCTTCTTGAAGAGAGTGATCTCTTTCTTGGTCGGGTCGTACTTGGAGTTCACGAAGCACTTCCACTTCGCATCGTCCAGGCCCATGGCGTCGCCACGGTAGTAGAAGCCGGGGTAACGGGTCTCTTCACGGAAGTCGATGTGCTGCAGGTGCAGGCGCACGGTCCACAGACGGTGGAACTGCTCCCAGGCGCGCATCAGTTCGTGCAGGTCGCGGGCGGCCAGCTTCTTGGAGTCTTCCTCAAGCATGCCCATGAGCCAGAAGGCGGTCTTGAGCAGGGCGCCGGAGGTCATGTACAGGGTGGCAACACCTCCGCCGTACTCGTCCGAGCACTTGATCAAGCGCATCATGAAGTTCTTGGGGGTGATGTAGTTCGGGTTGATCTCCGGAGCGGTGGAAGCACCCTTGAACTGCTCGTAGGTGTACCAGGGCTGGTAGATCTCCTTGGCAAGGGCGGCAGCCGACACCTGGAGGGTGGGCTTGAAGTCCTTGTGGTCGATGACCCAACGGACCATCTGCTTGCCGCAGATGCGGCCTTCAGCGTGGGAACCGGAGGAGAACTTGTGGCCGGAGGCGCCAACGCCGTCGGCGCAGGTCCAGAGACCTTCGACGGTGGTCATGCGGTTGTAGACCTTGCCGTTGGTGGCGCGGACCTTGTAGTCCTCGGGAACCCAGGCCTCGTCCGGACCGGAAACCCAGATGCCGCAGCAGCCGGAGTGCGAACCGAGCAGGTAGGGCTCGGTGGGCATGATCTCGGAGCCCTTCTCTTCAGGAGCGCAGTTGGTGCAGGCCCACAGGTTGGCCATGCCCACGCACATGTCGAGGAAGTCTTCCCAAGCCTCAGACTCCAGGTGCTTCCACTCGGGTCCCTTCAGGTCGCCGTTGACGGTGGCCAAAAGGGCGGTCTTGGTGTCCATGAAGATGGGGCCGCGGCCTTCACGCATTTCACGGAGCATCATGTGGTTGCGCAGGCAGGTCGGGATGACGTGACCCTTGGCGTAGCCGCGATCCTCGTAGGGCTTCAGCATGGCGCGGTTGGTGGCGCAGTAGTCTTCGCCCTTGTAGTTCGTGGCCTTGGCCTTGAACAGCAGGAACCAGGCGCCGACCGGGCCGTAACCGTCCTTGAAGCGGGCGGGCACGAAGCGGTTTTCCATCA
>CAZXZF010000255.1:0-4312 GCA_964645095.1 uncultured Desulfocurvus sp.
CTGCTCGTGGATGAGTGCCCTGCTGCGCAAATCCAAACTAACAAAAATTGCTAAAATGCAGATAGTTACGACAATTCCGGTACTGCGAAGGTACCACTTGAATATCCGATTGTCATTTTGCATGGCGCTCGAATACAAAATAGTAACGCGTGCTGTCTAGGTGGCTGGCGGGCTGCGGCAGCAGTTGGAAGTGGTGAACAGGCGCCTCAACTGCCTCGTAGTCGACCAGGCATTGGACATCCAGGTGCAGAAAGAGGTGATGAACCAAAATAACCAAGGCAGCCCTTCGCCGCCAGGCCGAGCCGAAGCATCAAGGCAGACGGCTAGTGCTGCTGCGCGAGGCCATTCGGCTTGGTGTGCGGGCCGTCCATATCCGCCAGCATCCCATCGCGTAAGTAAAACATCTGGTCGAACCGGTCGAAGATCTTCTCGTCATGGGTGACGACCAACACCGCCGCTCCCTGCTCGGCCGCCACCTTGCGCAGAAGGTCCATCACCACGCCCGCGCGTTCTGAGTCCAGGGCCGCCGTGGGCTCATCGGCGAGGATGATGCGGGGATGATTGGCCAGGGCGCGGGCGATGGCCACCCGTTGCGCCTCGCCGCCCGACAGCCTGGACGGCATAGTTTCGCAACGATGCCCCACCTGGAGGTACTGCAGCAGCTCCAGGGCGCGCTGGCGGGCCGCCTCAGCGCTGGCGCCGGCAATTTCCAGCACCACGGCCACATTCTCCAGGGCGTTCAGGAAAGGCAGCAGGTTGTGGAACTGGAAGATGAACCCGATGCGGTCCAGGCGCAGACGGCGTAGATCCTTTTGTCGCCACCCGCCGTCGTAGACCACCTGCCCGTCCAGTTCCATGTGCCCGCTGCTGGGGTCCAGGATACAGCCGATGACGTTGAGCAAGGTGCTCTTACCGGAACCGCTGGGGCCAAGCAGCCCCACCACTTGGCCGGCATACACCTGCAGATTGATCTGCCTCAGGGCATC
This sequence comes from uncultured Desulfocurvus sp., assembly GCA_964645095.1. Classification (GTDB taxonomy): domain Bacteria; phylum Desulfobacterota; class Desulfovibrionia; order Desulfovibrionales; family Desulfovibrionaceae; genus Humidesulfovibrio. The sequence goes on from CAZXZF010000255.1 coordinate 987, forward strand.
GACCCGGGCGTCGCCCTGGCCGAAGGACTTGGACAGGTCCCGGATGTCCACCAATGGCGACGTGGAGATGGAGCCAGTCATGTCTCATCCTCCCAGAGCCACTGCGGGCTCAATCTTCAAGGCTAGGCGCACCCCCATCCCACTTGCCAGTACGCAAAGGAGCAGCACCACCAAGGCCAGGGCCAGCCCGTCCTCCGGCAGCAGGATCACCCGCCGGGGGAAGTGGTCCTTGGCCAGGTTGATGAGCAGGGTTCCCAGGGAGAAACCGATGACGGCCATGGCGATGGCCTCCTGGATGATGAGCCCGATGATGGTGCTATCCGGCGCTCCGATGAGCTTCAGGGTGGCGATCTCACGCACCTTGTCCATTGTCATAGTGTACAGGATAAGCGAGATGATCACCGCGGAAACGGCCAGAAGGATCACGGTGAACAGCCCGATCTGCCGACGCGACTTGTCTACCACCGACTTGGTGAGGACATCCTCCTGAGCGGACTGGCTCAGGGCGGTGAGGTGCTTCCAACGCCCGACAGCCTCGACCACCTGGCCGGGGGCGATGCCCGGCGCGACCCTGGCCACCACTGCGTTGACGACATCCGTGTTGGCCGGCGGTGCTCCGCGCTCAGCCTCCCGGCGGGCCACCGGGGGCTCCAATTCGAATTGCAGTCGCTGGGCGTCCTGTAGCGTCAGGTAGACCACAGGGTCCCCCCCGGAGGAGACCTGATTCCGGGTCAGGCCGACCACGGTGAAGACGTTGCGCCCCAGGCGCACCTGTTCGCCCAACACCAGGCCGCTCTTGGCATCGGCCAGCATCTCATAGTGGCTGCGGGTCATGATGTGACCGGCGAAAACGTTCTCCGGGCCTCCCGGCCGGCCTGGTTCGTAGCCCACCACATAGAGCCTCAGCTTGCGCCCGGAGTGCAAAGCCTCCACTGACTGATAGGTCAGGGAGCCCGCCGCAGCCACCCTGGACAGGCTGGCGATCACTTCCCTGGTGTCCCCCGGTATCCGGGAGGACTCGGCGAAAGGTCCCCGCTTTCCGGCCTCGACCACCCACAGGTCGGCCCGTGGCGTCCTGGACAAGGACAGGGCCTCTTCCACCAGCCCGCGGTAAATGCCGATCATAGAGAGCACCAGCCCCAGCAGCAGGCTGAGCCCCAGGCATGTCAGCACGAAGCGCCCCAGGCTGTGTCGAATGTCGCGCAGCGCCAGGTTCATGGCCGACCTCCGGGTTGCGCCGTCGCTCGCCGCCCTTGGCGCAGGCCGGACGGCAGGGCGGCCAGAACCCGGGCCCCTTCCGGCAACCCTTGGATCACCGGCAGGCGACCATCCAGAGTGCCTTGCCCGAAGACCACCCGGCGAAGGTTGAGTTGACCTTCCTCCAGTGTCCATATCTGCCCGTCGTTACCGTCGCGGCCCTGGACCAAGGCTTCCGGGACCAGCACGGCGTTGTCCAGAAGGCCGGTGTCGATCACCACTTCGGCCTGTTCGCCCAGATGGAACTTCCGTGGGCAATCCCCCCAGGTCACGTAGACCCGGCGTTCCTCGCCGACCCGGTCGCTCTCCAGATCAATGCGCGCAACCTTGCCGGAAAACCGCTGCCCGGGCAGGGAGCGCAGCCTTACCTCGGCGGACTGCCCGACCGCGATGTGGCCGGCCTTGGCCTCGTCCACAAAGGCCCGCACCCAGACGGAGCAGGAATCCGCCAAGGTGAAGACCGGTTCACCGGCCGGCAGGACGGTGCCCAGTTCCTTGTGGCGGCCGATGATCACGGCGTCGTAGGGAGCCACTAGGAGGTGCTGGGACAAGAGTTCCCTCTCCAGCCCGATCTGGGCCTCGGCATCCCTCACGGCCGCCGCCGCCGCACTCACCTCCGCCTCTGCCTGGGCCGTTTCGGCTCCGGCGGTCTCCGCCGCCGCCAGCGATACTTCGGCCTCCTCGCCAGCCAGGACGCCTTGCTGGTGCAGCACCTGACGGCGACGGCTGTTCTGCTGCTTCAAGACGAAATTGGTGCGGGCCTTGTGCAGGTTGGCCTTGGCTAACTGTAGATTGGCCTTGGCCTTTTCCATGTTGGCCACGGCCTTGGCCACCTGGTTTTGCTGCTCGCCGCTATCCAGCAACGCCAGAGGCTGGCCCGCCTTGACCACGTCACCGTGATCGGCCTTCAGCCCCCGCAGGATCCCACTCACCTTGAAACCCACCTTGGAGAGCTGCTTCGCCTCCACCGTGCCCAGGCCAAAGACCTGCAACGGCACCTTCTGGGCCGGTTCGACGACCGGGACGGAAATCGGCCGGAAGGAATGCAGGTAAACCGACACAAGGACAACGGACACCCCGGCGGCGGCCGCGAGCAGGATCTTCTTGCTGAGTCTTGGCATGGCTAATCTCCCGTGGTCATCAACGTGCCTTGTGCAGGCAGTCGAGCAAGATTTCCAAGAGCCGTTCGCCTTCCCCGGCCAGGTTGAAAGAACGCCCACTGAGGGACCACTGGGTGGCCAGCCCGGATGGCAGCACCAGCAGCAGCCTGGCGACTTCCTGGGGACTGACGTTTCCGGGCAGGTCGCCGACGGCCTGGGCCTGACTGGCCAAGTCCGTCAGCAGGGCATGGAAATTCATGGCCATGGAGTGGAAGGCTTGGCGCAGCTCCTCGTTTTGGGTGTGCAGTTCCCGCGAAAAGATCAGGGAGTGAATGGCCGGAGTGTCCTGAATGAATTGGAGGTGCGCCTTCATGACCTGCTTGATGCCCGCCAAGGGATGCCCTTCGGGCGCGCGTGCGTCGTCCCAGCGCCGCCGGGCCTCCGCCACCACCCAGTCCGCCACGGCGATCCAGAGATCGCGCTTGGCCGGAAAATGCCGGAACACTCCGGCCTGGGTAATGCCAACCCGGCTGGCCACCGCCTGGGTGGTCACGCACTCCGGCCCCAACTCGGCGACCAGCACGAGCATCGCTGCAACGATCTCGGCCTTTCGGTCAGCACTGTTCTTGCGGTTACCCATTGATGCCCCCTCGTTAGTTAGTGATTAGACACTAACTAACGCACAGGCAAGCGTTGTCAATGCCCTGCGGCGAGAAATAGCGTAATGTGGTGTGCCCTCCAACCAAGTCCAGTTTGCGGGGGTGCTTTTGCCGCTTCACGACATTTGCCTCTGGAATGGTAAATGGTGCTGCTTTCGCGTTGAACGTTGTCGGCGAACGTCATCTCGTACCTTTGCTCCCCCGAGCCCGAGCGAAAACGTCGCTCCCCCTCGCCGTCACATGAAAACCCTCCACCCAAGTCCAGTTTGCGGGGGTGCTTTTGCCGCTTCACGACATTTGCCTCTGGAAT
>CAZXZF010000256.1:0-1998 GCA_964645095.1 uncultured Desulfocurvus sp.
CCGCCAGCTGCAGGGTCACGGTGCAGGCCAGGCGGTTCAGCAGCGCCGCGATGGCCTGCGGCTTTGAAAAGATGCGCACCCCGCGCCCGGCCAGCAGCCGCAGCATCTCCAGCCGGTCCAGCAGGTCGGCCGAATAGGCGAAGCCCAGCTTCTTGATGATCAGGCCGTCGAAGGCGGAGAGGTCATGGCCCTGGTACATGGCCCGGCCAGAGGGCAGGTCCAGGCGCACCTGATCCAGCTCCACCAGAAGCCGGGGCCCGCCGGTCACCTCGGCCACGCGGTCGGCCAGGGTCTCGGAGGACCAGCCCCCGCGCACCCCGATTACAGCCATGCGGACGAGGGCGTTGCCGCGCTGCACGGCCTCTGCGGGTGTCAACGTCGTGTGTGTGTGCATCAGCGGTCCTGTGTGCGTGTTAGTGGAAAAGGATATGCCCAGGCAGGCGGAAGGACTCCCAGGGCCTGCCCTGGTGCGCGGCCACCTGCTCCAGCAGGTAGTGGGCGCGCAGATACATCTCGCGCGAGAAGCCGTAGTTCAGCTCGAACCGGCTGGAGGTGTAGAGCGAGCGCACCAGGGCCAGGGCCATGCGCGGGGCAAAGGTCGCGTCGTTGTTCCTGGCCGCGAACTGCGTGGCGAACTGGAGAAACTCGGCGATGACCCAGTCGATACGCTCGCGCAGGTGCGGCTCGAACACGGGCATGCGGTAGTTGGAGATGAGAAACACCGAGACGTCCTGCACGTAGTCCTGCTTGCGCGAGCGGTGCACGTCCAGGTAGTGCAGGCGCTGCTTCTGGTGGTTGTAGACCACGTTGTTGACGTTGAAGTCGCCGTGGATGAGCACGCCGAACGGGGCCGGAAGCCCGGCCTCGATCTTCGCGCAGGCCGCCAGCAGTCCGGCCGTGGAGGCCACGGCCTTCCCGCCGATGACCTTGCCCGTGCGCAGGAAGTCCGGGTGTATCTGGAGCACTTCATCTAACCGGGCCGTGAGCTGGCCCACGAAGGACGCGGACACCGGTTCCGGGGTGCGGGTGTTCTCCCAGATGTCCTGCACGGTCTGGGTGAGCACGAACATGGCATTCTGGACAATCTCCTCGCTTGCGGTCAGCAACACCTCGTCCAGGTTGCAACCGGGCAGAAACTCCACCAGCATGGATGCCTTGTCGCCGTCCTCATGGTAGCCATAGACCCCCGCCACCAGGCCGGGGTAGAGCCTGCCCCAGCGTTCCAGGGCCTCCTTCTCGGCCGCGATCTTCTTGACCGTGCCTTCCTTGTAGATGCTGCCGAGCGAATCCGCAGCGCCCTCGCGCGCGTCCACCCGGCCGATGCGGCAGCCGCTGCGCGTGCCCCAGATGGCCTTGAAGTCCACGCCCTCCATGCCGCCCTTGAAGCCGGTCTTGGAAAGGGTCTGCTGCAGGGCCTCGAACTGCTCGATCTTGATGCGCTCGCCCAGGATGGCGAAGATCAGCGCCTCGCCGATGTTCAACAGCGCGTCGCCGATGCGCTCCAGGTAGCGGAAGATGAACAGCACGGTGATGAGGTTCTGGACGTTCTTGCCCGTGCGCAGTTCTCCCATGATGCGGTCGAACCCGGCCTTGTACATGCGGTCGAGCGAATACTCGGCCCGGCACAGGGTCAGCGCATCGGCCAGATTGCCGCTCAGGAACACCGGCTGGATGTGGCCCAGGCAGCCTTCGATCTCCTGGAACATGTCGGCGTAGGCGTAGCCGTGCAGGAAAGCGTGGTCGGTCAGGTAGTTGGTCTGCTGGACGATGTTCACGCAGAAGTCGGCCACGCGCTCCAGGTTCACGTTGATGACCTGGATGGCGCGCACGCGGTTGGCCGTGGCCTTGTCCAGGCCCTGGGCCGCGCCGGACTCGTGGAAATGCCCGTAGCACTTGTTCTCGATGACCGTGTGCAGGTTGTCGATGTAGTCGTCGCGGCCCACGATGCGGTCGTAGAGCGAGTGCGAGGGGCGGTCCAGGAAGCTGACCGTGGCGCGC
>CAZXZF010000256.1:2008-2242 GCA_964645095.1 uncultured Desulfocurvus sp.
GGAAGGTGAAGTTCTCTTCAAGGCCTTCAAAGGTGATCATGACGTCCTTTGGTCTTATGAGGCGATGCAGATGGACTTGTCGCCGGCGGAGATCTCCTTGCGCGAGTCCTTCCAGACTATCTTGATGTTGATCTTGCTCTCGTTATCTTTGCGCTTGGCCTTGACGCTGAAGCCGAGCAGCGCGCCGGGCAGCAGCACGATCTCCTCGGCCTCGCTGCGCATGACGATGCGGCC
>CAZXZF010000256.1:2252-4295 GCA_964645095.1 uncultured Desulfocurvus sp.
CTTGGGGTCCTGCACGGAATCGAACTCGAACTTGCCTTCTCCGGACATGGTTGCCTCCCTTTGGTGTCGTGGCCCCGGCCCTAGGAGGCCAGGCGGGCCTTGTATTCGGTGATGACGCTGGTGCGGTCCATGCCCGCGGCCAAGAGCCGCTTGCGCACGCTCAGGTCGTCCCAGGCGGGCTGCAGCCCTACCTCGCGCGCGGGCTTGCCGGTCAGGGGGGCATCACGCAGCTTCTCGCTCAGGTGGGTGTCGTCGCCCATGAATACGAGCAGCTTGCGCGCGCTGTCGCCGGCCTTGCGGTTCTTGCGCGAGAGCACCTCGATGAGGAAATCCGTGTAGCGCTGGGACTGGGGGTTCCAGACCTCGTAGCCGTCCACGTCGTACTCGGCCAAAAGGATGGGCCAGAACTGCTCCGGGTGCGGGATGACCACCCCGGCGCCCATGCCGCGGGCCTCCTCGATGACCTCTGACGCGCGGTAGAAGTAGAGCAGCGGGAAGTCCTCCTTGACGCGCAGCTTCACGGCCTGGACAAAGGCCTGCACCCTGGCCACCAGCCTGTCGCCGTAGCGCGGGCGCATGGCGTCGAGGAAGTTCCTGACCAGCTTGTTTTTGATGGCCCCGGCGGGCAGCCCGTCCTGGTGGCGTTCCAACAACGCCTCCAGCTTGCGGGCGTGCAGCCGGGCGAAGCGGATGGTCTCCTCCGCAGCTCCGGTGAAGCCGGCCACGGCCTGCAGGCGCTCCTCGTCCTTGCCCGTGAGCACGGAGAGGAACTCGAAGAGCTGCGAGGCGCGGTAGCGGAAGGTGTGGGAGAGCATGGAGCGCAGCACTCCGGCCTGCTCCAGCCTGCGGTTCTCGAAGTGCAGCAGGAGCTGGACCTTCTGGTTGAACCCGGCGGAGTAGCAGTCCACCTCCACGCCGGAATAGGCGCCATAGGTGGTGATCTCGTTGTGCTGGGTCGGGATGACCAGTTCCTGGGTCTTGTTCGGGAAGCTGGCCTGGATACGCCGCTCGATGAGCCCCATGGGGATGTGCTCGGGGTGCCAATGCACGGCCAGCACGTTGGTCTGGCGCTGGGCCACCAGGCTGGGCGCGATGATGCGCGCCTCTTCCTCCGGGGTCAGGGTGGTGGAGGTGATGGCCAGAAAGATCCGCTCGTCCTCCTCGGTGGGCACCTCGGGGATGGCGTCGATATCCGGCTGCGGGCGCTGGGCGCTCTGCTTGGCGTTCTTCATGGCTGGACTTCCGCCTTGGCGCTGCACCTACTTGGCCACCGAGTGGCAGGACTTTTTGGCCAGGTCCAACTCGCCCACGATCATCTCCATGGCGCCCCTGTCCTTCTGGTCAAAGGCGGTCTTGAGCTCGTTGCAGAGCTTGAGGTGCGGGCCGTAGTCCCACTCCCCGCGCGAGGGGTGCGAGCACATGGCCAGCGAGTCCTGGAGGAAGGCCTCCACGATCTCAGCCGAGGGCAGCATGAGGTTGCCCAGGCTGTGCTGGAGGAACTTGAAGGAGGTCTTCAGGCGCTTCTTGATGGCCTTGTAGGACTCCCTGCGGGGCCTGGGGTCCTTGGCCTCGCCCTGCACGGCCTCGCCCTTGATCTTGAGCTTCACCTCGGCCATGCCGCCCTGCTGCTTCACGGTGAACTCCAGCTTGGCGCAGGTCTCGACGCGGGCGGCAAAGCCCTTGAGGGCGTCGGGCAGCACCGCGTGGCGGAACCCGCTGGCCAGGGCCTTGAGCAGTTGGGCCACCTCGGTGCTCTCCAGGATGATTTCAATCTTCTTGTCGTCGCTCCCCATGTTGTCCTCCTCCATGTTCAAGATGCCCATGCCTACCCCAGGTCGCGGGCGCTGTTGTGACCCGAGTGTTACAGCGGGGTGAAAGTCCGGCGTCCGGCCCGCATGCCTTGGGGGCGCGCGCCACGCTCTCCTCACAGGATTGCAACAGTGGCGCCACATTGTGGGCGCATGGAAGAGGTGCGTGTCGATCCTGGGGTGGAGGGCTAGCCCCCACCCGTCCGAAACCAGAACAAGACCACTGTCGGGAGAG
>CAZXZF010000257.1:0-4293 GCA_964645095.1 uncultured Desulfocurvus sp.
TGGGCGCCAGCACGCAGAACGCCGTGCGCAAGACCGGCATGGAGATCGCCGAGGTCGTGACCAAGTACCTGCGCCGCGGCGACTTCGGCAACTCGGTCAACGTGGGCGAGACGGTTGAGGAAGAGGGCAAGCGCATCTATTCGCTCTTCATCACCCACGAGGACAAGCCGGGCATGTTCGGCAAGTTCGGCACCGCGCTCGGCGACCTGGGCATCAACATCCGCGAGAACAACTCCCGCTTCTTGTCCGACTCCGTGCAGACCGTGTACGTGGTGCACCAGGAGCCCAACGAGGAAGTGCGCGCAAAGCTCATGGCCATCCCGGGCGTGAAGCGCGTGACCTTCTAGGCCAGCCAAGACCGCGAAACGACAAAGCCCCCGTCAGGTGAACGCCTGGCGGGGGCGATTCTCCCCCCCCGAGCCGCAGCACGCCCCTGCCCCGCCGGAACACAACGGCTTGCGCCAACCCCGCCAGAACTCACCGGTTGTGTCAAAACCTGCACAAGCGTAACCACCTATCCGCCTAGATTGGTCGGATACGTGCATGCATCTGCACATGCTTTTCCCCTTGGATTTCAACCTGCCAATATTACACGTTAAAACCTTTGGCACAGCATATGCTTCGGGAGAGTCAACTCCGGCGGTGCCCTTCCGGATGCCGCCGATTCTCATTGCAGAGCATCAGGCCACACTGTAGGGCTTAAGAGTCGAACATTGCCCAGCCCGCGATTCCGGGTGCAAACAGTCAACCAAAGAGAGCCACACCTATGAAGCGCTTCCCAAAGATCCTCGCCGCCACCTGCGCAGCCCTGCTGCTGTCCTCCTCCCTGGCCCTGGCCGCAGCCCCCAAGAAGGTCAAGGACGCCCCGGCCAAGCCCGCGCCAGTTGCTGGCCAAATGGGCGAGATGGGCGGCCAGATGGGCGGAATGCCGGGCGGAATGGCGGGCGGGAAAATGGGCCAGATGGGCCTGTCCGGGCTCTCGCCGGAAAAGCAGGAAATCGCCAAGGCCCTCATGAACGAGCACCGCGACGCCCTGTTCCCCCTGCACCAGAGCCTGTACGCCAAGAACGCCGAGCTTGAGGCCCTCAATGCAGCTGGCAACGGCGACTCGGACAAGGCCAAGGCCGTCATCCGCGAGATCGCCGACCTGAACGCCAAGATGCTCATGGAAAACGGCAAGTTCCGCGCGCGCCTGGTCAAGGAGACCGGCCTGCGCACCGCGCCCATGGGGCACGGCATGATGGCTGGCGGAATGTCGGGCGGCATGATGGGCGGGGGCATGAAGTGCCCCATGATGGAGAAGATGATGGGCGGCATGCAGCACGGCGCTGCTCCGGCCGCACCCGCTGACAAGGCTCCGGCCAAGGCCCCGGCCCACGACGCCCACGGCAACTAGCCCAAACCCCGCGACCAGCGAAGCGCGGACGGTCCTACGGGGCTGTCCGCGCTTTTGCGTTCGTGCCGCCCGCCCACAGCGCGCCGGGCAGCACAAAGCCGTTCCGCAGGTTACTGGCTGATGCCCGGCAGGCGCCAGGACGGCCCGTAGCGTTCAAGCTCCTGGCGCGGCAGCTGCACCAGGACCGGGGCGCGGTCCGCGTCCAGCCAGCGCAGCACTTCCAGCATGGCCTGCGGGTCCATGCTCGTGCAGCCGGACGTGCCCATGCCCTGGCCCCGCCAGATGTGCAGGAAGATGCAGGAGCCCGCGCCCGGCGCCACGGGGTCCATGTTGTGCCGCACCAGCAGGCCCAGGCGGTACTGTTCGTCCGCGCGCCGCATGTCCTCGGCGCTGGTCCAGTCCGGCGTTGGCACAGCGCTCTTTTCGACGATCTGGTTGTAAAGGCGCGACCCGACATCGTCCACGCAGAGCAGGTTTGCGTCTGCCCGGAGCAGGGGCAGGCGCACGACGCCAAGCTCTGCCGGGTCATAGGCGAAGCCCGTTCCCAGCTCGAACAGCCCGGCAGGCGCACGGCCATCGCCCTCGCGCTTCACCGGCCCAGGCCCCAGGGCCACGCCGTGCAGGCCCCGGCCCCAGCCCAGGCCCTTGCGCCCCAGGTTCACGGGCACCGGAGCGCCCACAACGGTCCACCCGTCCCCGGCCCCGGCACGCTCAAACCGGCGCAGCTCGCCGCTGGTGGCGTCCCAGCCCTCGGCCGTGACGAGCAGCAACTGCCGCGAGGGTCCGGTCATGTCCGCGCCGCCAAAGGGCCGGGGCTGGCCCCCGGCGCAGCCCGCGCAGAAAAGCGCGAAGGCGACCAGAGTCAACGCTGCGAGGGAAAAAACGTGCGTGCCTTGCCTGGTCATGGTTTCCCCCCTTGAAAACATACGCACTGGCTATTTGGGCAGGATGAGGTTCCCGGCTTCGCCGTGCTCGAAAAAGGGCACGTTGACGGCCTCCCAGAGGTGCCCGTCGGGGTCCTCGAAATAGCCGGAATACCCGCCCCAGAAGGCCTCCTGGGCAGGCTTGGCGATCTTCGCCCCGGCGGCCCCGGCCCGGGCCATGAGCTGGTCCACGGCCTCGCGCGTGGCGCAGTTGCAGGCCAGGGTCACGCCATCGAAATGGCCTGGCGCGCCCACACGTTCCGGGGGCAGGCAGGCGTCGGCGGCCAGCTCCTGGCGCGGATAGAGGGCCAGAACCGTGTATCCGCACTGGTAGAAGCTGATGTGCTCGTTGCTGGCGCTGGAGGGAACGAGCCCCAGGCCCTGCTCGTAGAAGGCGCGGGACCGGGCCAGGTCGGCCACGCCCAGGGTGACGGTGGAAAGAGTAAGCTTCACGCGAACCTCCCGTGACTATTTGGCGGACAGCACCATCTCGGCCAGGGCGTTCACCGCGCTGGCGGCCAGGGCCGAGCCGCCCTTGCGGCCCTCGATGGCGATGTAGGGGATCTTTGACTGGGCCAGGAGCAGGGCCTTGGACTCGGCCGCGTTGACGAAGCCCACAGGCATGCCGATGATGAGCGCGGGCTCGGCGCGCCCGGCCTGCACATGCTCCAAGAGGCGCAACAGCGCCGTGGGCGCGTTGCCGATGACCCAGATGGCGGGCCCGCGCGGCGGGTTTATGCGCTCCACCGCGAAGTCCACGGCGGCGCGGGCCCGGGTGCAGCCCTGCTCCTTGGACAGCGCCAGGACCTCGGGGTCGCGCATGAGGCAGCGCACGGTGCAGGAGAGGGCGTCCATGCGCCGGTCCGGGATGCCTGCGCGGGCCATCTCCGTGTCCGTGACCAGGGTGCACCCGGCGGCCAAGGCGCGCCTGCCGGCCTCCACAGCGCGCGGGTGGAAGCGCACCAGCTCGAGCAGGCCGAAGTCCGCCGTGGTGTGGATCATGCGCCGCACGACGAGCCACTCGTCGCCCGCAAAGGCCCTGGGTTCCGGCACCTCGGACTCGATGATGCGCATGCTCTCGGCCTCGATGTCCTGGCCGAGGCGGATGTCCAAAAGCTCTGGCCCGCTCATGGGGCACCCCCTGGAAGCATTTGAGAAATCATCTGCACCGAGGCCGAGGCCCCGATCCTGTCGGCCCCGGCGGCCAGCATGCGCAGGGCGTGGTCCAGGGTCCTGATGCCGCCGCTGGCCTTGACGCCGACCTTTGGCCCGCCGACCTCATCGACAATGCTGCGCAGCAGACGCACGTCGGCCTCGGTGGCCCCGCTTGCGCCAAAGCCGGTGCTCGTCTTGACAAAGGCCGCGCCCGCGTCCACGGCCAGGCAACAGGCCAGCTCCTTTTCGGCGTCGGTGAGCAGGCAGGTCTCCAGGATGACCTTGACCGGGGCCGGTCCGCAGGCCTGCACCACCTCAAAGATATCCTGGCGCACCAGGGCCAGGTCCCCGGCCTTGAGCGCGCCGACATTGAGCACCATGTCCACCTCGGCCGCGCCCTGCTCCACGGACAAAGCAGCCTCGCGGGCCTTGATAAGGGTCTGCGAGGCGCCCAGCGGAAATCCGGCCACGGTGATGGGCAATGTTGCTGAACCCCGCAGGCAGCGCACGGCCAGGGGCAGATGCCAGGGGTTCACGCACACGGCCTTGAAGCCGAAGCGAACGGCCTGGGCGCAGAGCCGCTCGATGTCCGCGGGCGTGGCGTCGGCTTTGAGCAGGGTGTGGTCGATGCAGGCGGCCAGGGCGGCCGGAGTCAGGGACGGCTCGTTCATTGGCGCGGCCATCAGCGGCCCCTGGCCTGGTAGCGCGCCAGATGGCGCTCCATGCGCCGGCTGAAGGCGGTGAGCACCCAGCAGATGAGGAAATAGAGCACGGCGATGGCCAGGAAGATCTCGGCCGGGGCCACCACCTCGCGGTTGT
>CAZXZF010000258.1:0-4215 GCA_964645095.1 uncultured Desulfocurvus sp.
GCCGGGGAGCAGAAATACGGCTGCGCGCTCATCGTGGACCCCTACACCCCGCTTCTGCCGGTCTCCGGCCATACCCTGGAGACGCCGCTCAGCCTGGAGGACCCCGAGCACCTGACCCTGGCCGCGGCCCTGGCCAAGGTGGACGGCGCGCTGCACCTCTCGGCCACGCACAACCAGCTCTGCGGCTTCGCCTGCCTCATGGACGGGCCGAGCTTCCCGGGCGAGGACCGCTCGCGCGGGGCGCGCTACAACTCGGCCCTGCGCTTCACGCACTCCCACCCGGAGCTCATCGTGGTGGTGGTCTCCTCCGACCGTCCTGTCTCGGTGATGCAGAAGGGCGCGGACATCTCGCGCCCGCCGGTGTGGCCTGCGGTGCCGAGCCTGCTGCGCCCGCCCCCGACCCTGGAGCACTGGCTCGACGGCGGACAAGCCTGAGGGCCATCCTGACGACGGGCCTGACGGCCAACCGCATCGCCGCGCGCCATCAACCGCCTCAAGGGCCAGGCCGCCATGCTCTTCATCGCCCACATGCGGCCTGGGACTTGTCGCAACCGGCACCGCAGTTGACCATACCGGCCATTCCCTGGGCGGACGCTTGGCGCCGGCGGCGTAAGGCCTGTGGAACAGGGAGGCTTGGGGGGGGGTCAGCTCGGCGTGCCCTGGAGGTCCAGTTTGATGCGCGCCAGGACGTCTTCCACATCCGACACCTGGATGGGCTTGACCAGGTAGGCGAAGACGCTGCAACAGCAATAGGCCCGCACGACGTCCTGGGAGTCGCTGGTGGCCGTGACCATGACGGCCAGGGCGCTTCTGGGGATGCGGTGGGCATTGTACAGTTCGAATTCGCGGATGCGCTCCAGGGCGTCCAGCCCGTTCATCTGGGGCATCATGATGTCCATGAAGATGAGCTCGAAGGGGGCGGACTCCTCCACGGCCTGGCAATAGGCCTGCACGGCCTCCTTGCCGTTGGTTGCCTGGTGGCACTGTCCGTGCGGCTCCAGGACGGAGCACAGGTACTGCATGCTGAGAGAATCATCCTCAACGATCAGGATGCGCATGGTGCCACTCCAGGGACAGGACCGGAACTGGCCGAAGCCCGGAGGCCCTAGCGCAGTCCTGTCCCGGCATGGATGCCACAATCCTGGCGCTGGCGCAATTGCTTCCGGCGTCCCAGGGCCTGAGGCGGGCGCATTTCCCCCAAAAAAATTGCTGCGCCGGAAGCGTCAGGCGCAGCCGATGATGCCGAGCATGCGGTCGCGGTCCACCATGCCCTGGAGACGGCCCTGGGCGTCCAGCACCACAAGGCGCTTGCCGCCGGTCTTCAGCATGTGCTGGAGCACGGCGGAGAGCGGGGCGTTCTCGGCCACGCTGAAGACGTCCGTCTCCATGGCCTCGCGCACCAGCACCCCGAAGGCCTTGTCCGCGCCCCGGCCCGGCGCCAGCAGATTCGCAAGCGCGCGCAGCAGGCCAGGCTTCTCGCGCTGGCTGTAGCGCTTGAGCAGCTCGCGGTCGAGCACGATGCCCAGCACCCGGTTTGTTTCGTCCACCACCACCACGCGGCGCAGGGGCGAGGCCACGAGCTTGTCCAGGGCCTCCTCCAGGGGGGCGTCCGGCCCCACGGTGGGCACGTCGCGCAGCATGACATCGCCTGCCGTGAGCTTCAGGCCCTGGGGCAGCCGGGCCGGCCCGGGTTCCGCTCCGGGGGCGGCGCCCTCGTCAGAAACGGCGTCGGGTCCGGGCGGGGTCATGGCGGCGGCCCTGGAGATGGTGCGCAGGATGTCGATGCGGCTGACGATGCCTACCAGATCGCCCGCATCATCGACCACGACCAGGCGCTTGAGCTTGCGCGCGGCCATGAGCGCGGCGGCCTCGGGCACGGTGGCCCGGATGTTCACCGCCACCGGCTGGCCGCTCATGACGTCACGGGCGGTCTTGCCCGCAACCGCAAGCCTGCGCGCCTCCTCGCCGCGCATCTCCGGCGGCAGTTCGGCCTGCAGGCTCAAGCGAAAGGCCATGCCCGCGCGCGCCAGCAAATCCCCTCCGGTGATCATGCCCACGGCCTTGTTGCCCTCCTTCACGGGCACGGCCTTGATGCCGCGCGTAAGCAGCAGGTCGAGCACCTCGGGCAGGGGCGTGCCGGGAGCCACGGCGACCACGTCCGGGGTCATGACGTCGCGCACGCGCATGGAGCAATGGAAGATGGCCGCCACGGTGTGGCGGGTGATGACGCCCTCGCCGACCATGTCCTCCAGCAGGGGCAGAAAGGCCTTGATGCGCTCGGGCCGGTCCACGATCTCCACCACCATGGGCAGGTCCTCGGACAGCCGCAGGATCTTGGCCGTGTGCACATGGCTGCCCGCCCCGAAACCCAGCAGGCCGCGCGTGACCGTGGCCCCGGCCAGGCCGCGCCTTTGGGCCTGCTCCACGATGGCCTCGTACAAAAGTTTGCTGCCGACGTGGTCGCTCTCGCCAACGTAGATGCGCAGGACTTCGGCTTCGGTACGGATCTTCATCGTTTCCCCCTGTTCCTGTGGGACGTTCCCGCCGGTGCGCCAGATGCCCCGCCAGATACTCGGTCAGACACTCGGTCAGACACTCGGTCAGAGGACCCGGCCCAGGGCCGCGCCGAGGTAGAAGGCCGCGAAGCCCAGCACGTTCTGGCCGATGAGATTGAGCGCCGCATAGGCCCACTGGGTGCCGCGCAAGAGTTCGCCGGTTTCGAAGATGAACGAGGAGAAGGTGGTGAACGCGCCCATGAAGCCCACCAGGATGACCACCCTGAATTCCGCGCGCAGGAGCTGGCGCTCGTCGGCCAGGACCCAGACCAGCCCGAAGAGCAGGCAGCCGGTGAGGTTCACCACAGCGGTGCCCCAGGGGAAGTCGCGCCCGAGCACTTCATGCACCGCGCCGGAGAGCCAGTAGCGGGCCAGGGTGCCGCAGGCTCCGGCCAGGGCCAGCAGGAGGATCTTGTGCAGCGCGTCGCTCGTGTTCATGTGGTGTGGGCCTCCCGGCCCTGCATGTAGCGCGAAAGGGGCCGGTTTCACAACCGCCCGGGCGTGGCGTTCTGGGCGGCCCGGTGTGCTGCTGTGCTGAACTGGCCGTGAGTGTGCCGCAAATCATGGGGCTGTCCAACCGGGCTCAGGCTCGGCCAGGGCTGGGGATTGCACCCGCTGGGTTCACACCGTCGGGCAATAAAAAGGCCACCCGCAGGTGGCCCGGTTGTAGAGCAACCCTTGATGGCTCACGCCCCCAGCGCCCGGCTGACCATGTAGCTTGACCGGTTCTGCTTTGCACCAGCCGCCGCCTCGTCGATGCGCCGGAGGTCTGCTTCCCGCATGGTGATGTTGACCCGCACGACGCGGCGGCCCTCGATCTCCTGCAAGGGCACCACGATGAAGGCTACGGCCCCTTCCGCGAACTCGTGGGCCTGGGCCTGCTCCAGGGGCATGGGGACGGGAAGCCTTTCTCCGTCCTCAACCATGCCCGCGAAATGCCTGGCCAGAGCCTCTTGCGCCATGCGTCCGGCCTCGTCCAAGGTCTTCCCTGCGGTGATGCATCCGGGGAAGTCGGGGAAGCTCACGCCGAAGTCGCTGTCTGCATCCTTATGGATGATGCCGATGTAGCTTGCCATCTTCTCCTACCTCCGATCTCAGTTTCAGCCCGGCTTGATTCTCGATGCTCTTGAGTGTCCCCGTGGGCAAGTCCCTCTTGGGGTGCGGCACGGTCACTCGGCCCGGCTTCGTGGGGTGCTTGAACTGCACGTGCGAACCGGCCTGAGCAACCTTGAACCAGCCGTCCGCCTTGAGCATCTTGATGAGTTCCGTGCTGTTCATGGAAGGACAATACACACGCTGTGCGTATTGGTCAAGGAGGGAAGATAAAGGGAGCGCCGCATTGTCGAGGCTCAGTCCGCAGGTCTGGGTCGAGAGGGCCGGGAGGGGCTTCACCCCTGTTTTCATGCCAGAGGTTGGAAATAAGGCTGGAAAAATATCCGCCCAAACAAAAAAGGACTCGGGAATTCTCCCAAGTCCTTGATTTTGTGTGGCGTCCCCAGGGGGGTTCGAACCCCCGTTACCGGCGTGAGAGGCCAGCGTCCTAGGCCACTAGACGATGGGGACGGACATTGCTTTGGTGGGCCGTGATGGACTCGAACCATCGACTCTATCATTAAAAGTGATATACTCTACCAACTGAGTTAACGGCCCCCGAAGGAAG